>LJUD01000020.1 GCA_001304035.1 bacterium SM23_31
TCCGGGAAATCGTTCCCGCAATGACTGGCTTTTTGGCAACGTTTCATTGTCTATTGAGAAAGCGCTCGTTTTTATGCTTGAGGCTGATTTTCTGAAAACTTCATACATTGGAAATAAAGCAGGTAAAAACACACGTATTCAGTTCGTTACTTACTACAAATTTTAAATATTAATATAAAGTCAAATACTTGGTTCTCATTTTAAATTACTCAGGATTAATACAAAGGATGGTCTTATGAAAAAAATATGGGTAACGGCTCTTGAGCATGACGAAAAACAGGTGCAAGTTGTTCTGGGGACAATCAGAAACTATGGTATGGATTGCGGTGGTCACTTTTGGACTGATGATCCGAAAAATATGTCATGGCTCGAACCCAAAGATACTCTTGTTGATAAGGAAACGGCTCTTTGGGTACTGACAGGTTCGCAAAAGAATCTGGAAAAGGATTCTGTCAGATTCGGGCTGGCTTTGTTGGCTTTAACCGTTCAGGCAAAAAAAGGATATGGCTTTCCCATTTTATTTGTAGATACTGAAGGAGATGTTAACAGTGACGGTTTGCCTACACCGCTTAAGGGTGTTGATCTTATTTCAATTGGGAGCGCATCCCTGGGAGCGAAAATGGTTGCGAAAGTCAATACTCCCGTAAAAAAAATCGATACCGAATATAGAATTGATATCCATGCAAACAGGAGTTTCGGATTGTGGTTTGAGGTAGGTCCTTATCTGGATAAAGTGTGGCATGGTGCATTACTGGGTGTTTACGGTGGCGGTATAGATTTCCATGGAGTCGGAGAGGCCGGCAAACTCCCGCAAAAGGCGGTATTGGAATATCCGATGAAAGGGCTCAAGCTTCAATTGGGAGAAAGAGAATATGAGGCATGGGCGGTGCAAAACAATCTGGACGAGAATCATTCGTATTATGTCCGAGTTAAGGATATGCCCGGGAGTATTATATTTGGCCCATATACCGCTGAGGAAGAAGCGGAAGTAAATATAATCGATCTGTATTAAAGATCGAAACTTATTAATTAAACGGAATTTTTGTAAACTCCATTACGATGTTTCAATAGTTTAAGCATGTTTTTTATCCTGCTGAGCGGGATAAACTAACTACACGTATACGGAGAAGAGCAATTTTAGAAAATGTCTGCCGGTGAAAATAATTTTATCAGGAGGTACATAAATGAAAATAATGTTAAAACATAAGGTTATCGGATTAGCGCTTTTGGTATCGCTCCTTCCGGTATTAGTACTGCTTATAATAACCACTGTACAGAAAAGTCGAATTAGCAAAGTAGTAATTGAAGAATTGGACTTTCTTTCCCATGAGTATATAGCCCAGATAGCGAGTGATGTTTTAGAACTGTGTGAGACGTCCAACGAATTAATCCAAGATCAGGTTGATAACAATTTAAACGTTGCTCGAAAGATTCTCACAGAGAAAGGCAGAACTTCGTTTTCCTCCGCAAACATAACTTGGACGGCAGTAAACCAATATTCACAAGAAGCCACGGTAGTAAGCCTTCCAAGAATGAACGTTGGCGGATTATGGCTCGGGGATAATAGAGATTTATCCAGGGAAACTCCTTTTATCGACGAAGTAGTAGAATTAGTCGGGGGTACATGTACAATTTTCCAGAGAATGAACGAGAGAGGCGATATGCTGCGTATTGCCACAAATGTTGAAACTGTTGATAAAAAACGGGCGATTGGAACATACATTCCTGCTGTTAATCCGGATGGAGAACAAAATCCTGTAATCTCTGCTGTATTAAGAGGAGAAATATATCGCGGACAGGCTTTTGTGGTAAATTCATGGTATGTTACTGCTTATGAACCTATAAAAGACGGTGCGGGAAAAATTCAGGGTATTCTTTATGTTGGAGTAAAACATGATGCAGTCGAAAGTATACGCCAGGCAATTTATAAAATAAAAGTCGGTAATACAGGATATGTATACGTACTTGGAGGAAAAGGAAGCACCAGAGGACATTATATTATTTCCAAAGATGGTGAACGGGACGGAGAAGACATTTGGGATGAAAGTGACAGTGAGGGGAATCTTTTCATTCAATCGATAATTAATACCGCACTTTCTTTAAAAGAAGATGAAGTTGGATTTAAAACTTACCCATGGAGAAATATAGGAGAAACAGAATCAAGAAATAAAATAGTAGCCATTAAGTATTATGAACCATGGGATTGGGTAATTGGCGCAGGTATGTATGAGGATGATCATTATGAGCTGAAAAATAAAAATATTGCGGCTTTGAATAGCCTTTTAATATGGTCAATAATCGGAGGAATTGTTATTTTAGGAATTGCGGTTTTCCTGGCATTCACTCTTAGTGAAAAAATCACCAAACCTATTAGGAAAATTATCTCTGTATTACAAGAAGTCGCCCGGGGGAATCTGTTTGCCGCAAAAACAGCGGTAAATGTTTTAAGCTCTTCAATGAAAGATCATCAACAAAAAGGTTTTGATAATGTCTCTCTTGTTGAAGACGATGAACAGGGCGAGGAAACACTGCAATTACTTACTACTGCTAAGACAATGACGCTAAATTTATTTTCTCTTGTTAGTCAGGTACAGCGATCCGGTATTCAGATGACTACATCAACAACGCAAATCGCCGCCTCGGCAAGACAACTTGAATCCACTGTTTCTGAACAAGCTGCATCTTCTAATGAAGTAGTAGCAACCACTAAGGAAATTTCCGCTACTTCCCGGGAACTTGTTAAAACAATGGATACTGTCAATGAAGTGGCATTAGAAACAGCTTCTTTAGCGGATACAGGCAAACAGGAATTAACTGATATGGAATCAACCATCTGCCATTTGCAGGATGCCACCGGTTCTATATCCTCAAAGTTATCCATAATCAGAGAAAAAACGAATAATATCGATAGTATCATTACAACGATAAACAAAGTAGCAGATCAAACAAACCTTCTCTCATTGAATGCAGCAATTGAAGCCGAAAAAGCCGGCGAATACGGTTTGGGATTTTCTGTTGTCGCCCGGGAAATTCGCAGGCTTGCTGATCAAACTGCTGTCTCCACTTTAGATATCGAACATATGGTAAAGGAAATGCAGTCGGCTGTCTCTGCAGGCGTAATGGAGATGGATAAATTTACTGAAGAAGTAAAACATGCGGTACAAAATGTTGCGATGATCAGTCAACAATTAGAGAAAATTATCGAGCAGGTACAAACGTTATCACCACGCATTGAAGAAGTACATGAGGGAATGCAGTCTCAATCCCATGGTGCGCAGCAGATCAGTGAAGCTATGATTCAGCTCAATGAAGCAACCCAGCAAACATCTGATTCGCTGCACGAGTTTAATAATGCAACCGAACAATTAAATGAAGCGGCGCGCGGGCTGCAGAATGAAGTTTCACGCTTTAAAGTGAGTGAATAAAATATGTTTTTATTGCTTTTCTATGTGCGTGATAATAAATATGCACTTGACACAAGTCGGATTATCGAGATCGTTCCAAGAATTAAACTAAGAAAAATACCCCATGCATTTGAATTTGTCGCAGGTATATTCAACTATCATAATATTATTGTACCCGTAATTGATTTGTGCACTCTGTTTCATGGCGAGCCATGTTTTCCATGCTTTGGAACACGGATAATTTTGGTAAAGTATCCCGGAGAAAAAAATAACACTTTTACCCTTGGATTAATTGCAGAAAGGGTTATAGAAACAAGAACAGTAACTGAAGCTGACCTTATTTCTCCGGGTATCAATATAAAAGAAGCTCCTTATCTGGGAAAAATCATTACTGATAAGCAGGAAACGATTCAAATTATCCAATTGGATAGACTTTTAACAGAATCGATGGGAAAATCTCTGTTTACCGGGCAAATGATGGATAAATAATGTCACTTGCCGATATTGAGGCACTGCTCAAAAAAAAAATAGGATTGGATACTGATTCAATCGGTCCCGAAACGATTACAAGGTCGATCAGGCAGCGTATGGCTGCTTGTGAAGTAATAGACGTCAAGTTGTATTTAAATCTTCTAAATCAATCAAACCGGGAACTGGAAGAATTGATTGAACTGGTCATTGTACCTGAAACTTGGTTTTTCAGAGATAAAGAGCCTTTTGTATTTTTTAGAAAATATATCTCATCGGAGTGGCTGCCGTCGCACAGAAACAAAGTACTGAGAATTTTAAGTGCACCGTGTTCAACCGGTGAAGAGCCATACTCTATTGCCATATCGCTTATTGAGGCTGGTTTAGATACAAGTAAATTCCAAATCGACGCCGTAGATATCAGCAGGAAAGCCCTTGAAAAGGCAAAGGAAGGAATTTATGATAAAAATTCTTTTCGTTATCCTAAAACCAATTATCAGGAAAAGTATTTTACTAAAACCGTGGATAAAGTGTCGGTAATTCCGGAGTTAAAGGAATCCGTAAATTTTATTTACGGTAATATGTTGGAAAGTCCTTTCGTTAAAGAAAAGAAGAAATATAATGTGATATTCTGCCGGAATTTATTGATCTATCTTGACCTCTCAAGCAGAGAACATGTTATAGAAGAAATAGACAAATTGTTGGTTATGGATGGACTATTATTTCTCGGTCATGCTGAAACGCTCATAACATTGAACGAGTATTATAAATTCGTTCCTCATCCGAGAGCGTTTGCATGTAAAAAAACCCACAAAGACCTGATTAAACAGAAACCGTTTAGCAAAAAGGCGACGGACAATTCCGTAAAAAAATCGCTAAAAAAGAAATATGACCGTTATAATTCAAAAACTACCGGAACATCACGATTATCTAAAATCAATATTTTATCACCCGATAGTGATCAGTCTAAAAAACAGATAACTTCCGTAAATAGAAAGAAGCGGCTCCTTGATAGTGCGTATGAATATGCGGATCAGGGGAATATTGAAAAAGCGGCGTCTCTGTGTGAATTGTATTTAACAGAGCATGGTCCATCAGCCCGGGCATTTTATCTTATGGGTTTAATCCGGGAAACTATGGGTGATGTTGAACGTGCTGAAGAATATTATAAAAAAACAATCTATTTACAACCGGATTGTTATGATGCATTAATTCAGCTTGCTTTACTTTTAGAGAACCGTAAAGACATGGATAAAGCAATGATCCTGCGGGAGCGGGCATTGCGGGTTATTATTTCACGTGAGCATAGTAATGCGAATGGTACTGTATAATGCAAAGGATTGGTTGGAAATGAAAAAAGTAAATAAGACGGTGCCTGAAAATGAAATAAATGATTGCTGGAATCGAATAGGAATTCGGGGCGACGGCTCGTGTCCGGAGTTAAAAGAAGTAATACTCTGTTATAACTGTGCAATTTATTCTCAGGAAGGGCTCAAATTATTCGAACGGCAATTGTCGGAAGACTATTTAAATCAATGGACTGAGCATTTGTCCAGGAAAAGAGAAATTGAAGCAACTGATTTAATATCTGTGTTTATTTTTAGAATAGGACAGGAGTGGCTGGCAATCCAGACACAATTAGTCAAGGAAGTCACTGACTTAAGAATCATACATAGCATACCCCACCGAAGCAACCTCATTCTAATGGGACTGGTAAACGTACACGGCAAAATCCAATTGTGTGTTTCACTAAAGAATCTTCTGGGATTGAACGAAGAAGAAAATCCCAAGGAAAACGGCGATCGCAAAATTTTCAAACGTATGATAGTTCTGGAATGGGAAGGAGATAATTGGGCATTTCCTGTCGATGAAGTCCGGGACATTTATCGTTTTCAACCAAATAAATTAAGGAATGTACCGGAAACTGTTGCCAAAACAAATATTTCATTTACAAAAGGGATTATTGAATATCAGGGTAATAATGTTGGATATTTAGATCATGAATTGGTTTTCTCTTCATTAAAAAGGAGAATACTTTGACGAGTAGTTCCGGAAATGATTTTACTGATTTCTCTATGCTTGATCTTTTCCGCACAGAGGTTCAGACCTATGCAGCTATTTTAAGTGACGGCTTGTTGGCGCTTGAAACCGATCCCGACAGGATGGAATATACAGAATCGCTCATGCGGGCAGCTCATTCAATTAAGGGAGCCGCTCGAATTGTACAACTTGAATCGGTTGTCAGGTTAGCACATGTAATGGAAGATTACTTTGTCGCTGTCGAGGAAAAGCAACTGGATATAGAGCGAAATCATATTGATATTCTGCTCAAAGGTGTGGATATTTTTTGTGAAATGGCTCAAATTGCCGAAACCGATTTAAAGAACTGGCTTTCTGAAAATAATGAAGCGATTGAGAATCTTACAAAAGAAATTTCCGGCATTAAAACTCCCGAAACAGAAACCGGTAAAAAAATAAAAACAAAAATCAGAAAAACAAAGAAATTACCACCGGTATCGGATACCAAGGATACTCTAAAATCTTCGATTAAATCAGATACAGGAACAGATAGCGCTGTAAGGGTTACCGCAGAAAATCTTACCCGTTTGATGGGTTTAGCCGGAGAATTTCTCATTGAGGTACGTTGGCTTCGACCGTTTTCGAGATCATTACTGAATGTGAAAAACCGGTATGTCCAACTGTATGATTTACTCGGTAAATTAAGCTAATTGTTAATGGAAACAAAACCTGATGCACGTATAGAAAATTATTTAATGGATTCCCGTCAAAGAATGATCGATGGTGTCCAGAATATATCGGAATATATAAATGATTTTGAAATTTTCTCGAAACGTTGCGCAAGACTTTCAAACAGGCTTCATCAGGAAGTCATTAATTGCCGGATGCGTCCTTTTGCTGACGGAGTTCAAGGATTTCCGCGGATGGTGAGGGATATTTCGAAAAAATTAGATAAAAAAGTTAAATTGGAAATTGCCGGGAAATCGACTCCGGTAGACCGTGATATTCTGGATAAGCTTGAAGCTCCGCTTAACCACATTTTACGTAATTCAATTGATCATGGAATTGAATTTCCTGCAGAGCGTGTGGCAGCAGGAAAACCCGAAGAAGGGAAAATTCTGATTGATGCAAGACATAGAGCAGGGATGCTGTCGATCACTGTCTCAGATGACGGCAGGGGTATGAATTATGAAAAATTACGTGAAAAGATTGTTGAAAAGAACCTTATTACGAGAGAAATGGCTGCAAATCTATCTGAAAATGAATTGACGGATTTTTTATTTCTTCCCGGTTTTTCAACGAGCAATGAAGTAACGGAAATTTCAGGGCGTGGAGTTGGTTTGGATGTAGTCCAAAGTATGGTCAATGAAGTTGGCGGGATCGTTCGTGTTCATTCGGAGAAGGGCAAATCAATGAATATCAACATGCAATTGCCTCTTACACTTTCAGTAATTCGTACGCTGTTAGTGGAAATTTCCTGTGAAACCTATGCTTTTCCCCTTTCACGAATTGATCAAAGCCTTGTTATAAAAGAATCCGATGTCGAATTAGTTGAAGACCGTCAATATTTTCAATTAAATGGTCACAACGTTGGATTAGTTCCGGCTTATCAGGTTCTGGAGCTGAAAAGTTCAAGTTCTTTTAATGAAGAATATCCAATTATATTTTTAAGCGAACAGGGAAGCCGTTATGGATTAGTGGTAGACCGGTTTTTAGATGAGCGCAACCTGGTTGTTCAGCCTATTGATTCCCGGCTGGGTAAAATACCAAATATTAGCTCTTCCGCTATTATGGCGGATGGTTCTCCCATTCTTATTATCGATGTGGAGGATATGGTAAGGTCTATCGAGAACATACTTTCCGGAAACCGGTTGAAAAAAGTAAGTAGGTCCGGAGCAGAAAGTGTTGTAAGAAAACGTAAATCTGTTCTTGTAGTGGATGATTCAATTACCGTTCGTGAAGTAGAGCAGAAAATTCTTGAGAATGTCGGTTATAAAGTAGATGTAGCCGTTAACGGAATGGACGGCTGGAATGCAGTACGTGAAGGCAATTACGATCTTGTTTTAACAGATGTGGATATGCCTCGTATGGACGGCATTAAATTCACGAAATTAATCAAGCAAGATCCCAAATTAAAGAACATACCTGTAGTAATAGTATCATATAAAGACCGGGAAGAAGACCGTGCTAAAGGACTTGATGCAGGTGCGGATTATTATTTAACCAAAAGTAGTTTTCATGATGAATCATTAATAAACGCCGTTATCGATCTTATTGGAAAGGTATGACCTTGAAAATAGCAATTGTTGATGACCTGGAAATGACAGTTGAAGTCCTTAAACGGCTCGTTTTAAGTGTTTCTGAATATAAAATTGTCTGGACAGCTAAAAATGGCGTCGAGGCAGTAAAAAAGTGTGCGGCGGATGTTCCGGACCTGATATTAATGGACCTGATAATGCCTGTGATGGATGGAGTTGAAGCAACGAGGCAAATAATGAAAAACTCCCCTTGTGCAATTCTTGTTGTTACTGCAACGGTAGAAGGTAATATGTCAAAAATTTTTGAGGCTATGGGGTGTGGTGCGCTGGATGTGGTAGCAACGCCGGTTCTCGGCTCCGAAGGAAATGTCGAAGGTGCTAAAGAACTTCTTACAAAAATAGCCACTATTGGTAAATTGATCGGTAAGACCTCCAAAGAAGAACAAAAAATAAAAAAATATAAACAGACTTCCGGTGAAGCGCAAATCCCGCCTTTTATTGCTATAGGTTCATCTACAGGCGGGCCAAAAGCTTTGGCTGATATCCTTTCGCAATTGCCAAAGAATTTTAATGCCTCGATAGCAGTTGTTCAACATGTTGATTTTAAGTTTGCTGCAGGACTGGTTGAATGGTTAGACAGGCAGACTCATTTAAAAGTATTATTAGCTAAAGAAAAAATGAGCCCGAAATCCGGCGTAGTTTTTGTCGCCGGTACCAATGATCATTTGATAATAACACCGGATTTTACATTCGCCTATACTTCCGAGCCGCGTAATTTATCATACCGGCCTTCCGTAGATATTTTTTTTAAAAGCGTCGCACTGAATTGGCCCGAAGAAGCCGCTGCCGTACTCCTTACCGGTATGGGGACAGATGGGGCGGAAGGATTAAAAAATCTTCGTAAGGCTGGATGGTATACTATCTCACAGGACAAAGACACCAGTGTGGTTTATGGCATGCCGAAAGCGGCAGCTATGCTTAGAGCGGCAGTAGATATTTTACCTTTAGAGGAGATTGCCCCGGCTTTGGTTAAATATTATACAAAGAAAACTAAACATTAATTTATAAGCTGAGGAATTTCCGGAGCTATAAGATTTTTCATCTAATCATATTTTCAATAAGATATATTAAAGGATAAAATGATTAGTAACCAGGGATCAAATCCCGTAAGAACCGCTTCTTCATTAACCGAACATGAAATTACTGTCTTACTGGTTGATGATCAGGCGATAATAGGTGAAGCTGTTCGCAGGATGCTTGCCGATGAGAATGATATCGCTTTTCATTTTTGCAGTGATCCGACCCGGGCTATTACAATGGCAGCGGATCTTTCTCCCACTGTTATCCTTCAGGACCTGGTAATGCCTGAAATTGATGGATTAACACTGGTGAAATTTTATCGTGCAAATGCAAAAACAAAAGATATCCCTTTGATAGTTCTTTCAACAAAAGAAGAGCCGAAGATCAAGGCTGAAGCATTTGCACTTGGTGCTAATGACTACCTTGTAAAGCTTCCGGATAAAATAGAACTTATTGCCCGTATCCGGTATCATTCAAAAGGTTACATTAACCTACTTCAGCGAAATGAAGCCTACCAAGCCCTGGTTGAGAGCCAAAGAAAATTGGCTGATGAACTTACTCAAGCAGCAGCTTATGTAAAATCTTTACTTCCGTCCCCGATGAATGACGAGATTAAAGCCGATTGGAGATTTATTCCGTCCACTTCTTTGGGAGGAGATTCTTTTGGCTATCACTGGCTCGATGAAGACCATTTTGCGATGTATCTTCTTGATGTCTGTGGACACGGAGTAGGCTCAGCTTTACTGTCCATTTCGGTAATGAATGTATTACGCTCTCAAAGTCTACCTAAAACTGATTTTAAGAAGCCTGCAGAAGTTCTAAATGCTTTAAATGAAAATTTTCAGATGGAAAAACATAATAATTTGTTTTTTACATTATGGTATGGTGTATATAACAAATTAAAACGGCAGATTGTTTACGGCACGGGAGGGCATCCGCCTGCTATATTGATTACCGGTAAGACACCGGAAGCGGCAAAAATTATCAAGCTAAAAGCGAAAGGTCTCATGGTCGGCGGAATGCCCGAAGCTACATTTGAAGACGCTCAAACCGAACTGGGCGAGTTTGGAAAACTATATATTTTCAGTGACGGAGCTTTTGAGGTTTTTACGCCGGATAAAATGATGTTGAAATTCGATGAATTTGTTGAACAATTAGTAAAACCTTCCGAACCGGGAATTTCAAACATCGATCGTATCTTGAAATTCGTTCGTGATCTGCAGGGCTCGGATGATTTGGAAGATGATTTCTCAATGATAGAGGTGAATTTTTAATAGATTCCCGGAGTAAATCCTGAACCGGGTGGTTCAAAGAAAAGTGTTAAATTTGATTATTAATTTATTAACTAACACCGGTGTAATCATATACCTGTTGGAATAAATATGAACAAAGAATTATTAATTACGGTAAAGAACGATATTTCTGAAATAGCAAGGTTAAGCAAAATAATTGAACAATTCGGTGAAAACAATAATCTGAGCCTTAAAATTATTTTTGATTTAAACCTTGCTTTAGAGGAGTTTTTAACTAATGTTATTAAATATAGTTATGGTGATGACCGGGAACACCTCATTAGCATAAATATCTCTTTGGTAGAAGATGAAATAATAACTGTCATTGAAGACGACGGCAATATCTTTAATCCATTGGAAATCTCTAAACCGGATATTAAAAAGCCTCCCGAAGAAAGAAAAATAGGAGGTCTGGGAATTCACCTTGTTCGAAACCTGTTTGATCAATTAAAATATGAAAGAAAGAATAATAAAAACATTATTTCGTTTATAAAAAAAGTATCCTGATTGCGTTTTTCTCAATTACTATAGTGGAGGAGTGATGATAGAGTTTAATGTGTTGAAAAAAGATGATGTAGCAGTTGTTAGTTTAAAAGGAAGGCTTGACGCTAACACTTCAGATGATATACAGGCTAAACTTCTTAAATTAATAGACAAAGGCGAAAAACTCATAGCAATCGATTCCGCTCAATTGGATTATATCAGTAGTGCCGGGCTGCGGGTAATATTAATAGTATTGAAAAAAATGAAAGCTGTTGATGGGAAATTAGCTGTATTCGCTTTAAAAGACCATATAAAAGAAGTCTTCGATATTTCCGGTTTTACCTCAATGCTTTCTATTTTTAAAACGCAGGAAGAAGCATTAAATAATATTAAAAGTGGATGAGATGAATCTTATTCATTGAGTATTATTAAACGGAGACTATCCAAAAGACGGCAGGAATTTATAGTATATGTATTTGAGACAGCAACGGTTTAAAATGCGCGGCTTTTTTAATTATACGTTAACAACAACATACAAAAATTGAACTATTGTTCTGTTTACTTGTATAAATCAGCAATATAAATTTTTCCGTCCGTTTAATTGGTGGATACAAGTTACGCTTCGGTCAATTCATGATCAGTAAAGGAGATGGTTGATATGAAAAGAATTGTCGGTTTGATTGTCGTTTTAATTATATCCTGGAATGCTTGTGAACAGGAGCAGCCCAAAAATGTAAGACTTGAGTTTCGATTCGCGGAGACGGAGTCAGCAGAAGGTTTAACCGGGATGACTGCTCAAATTTCAGACGAGAAAATTTTTCTTCATGATGAAGTCGTTATCTCAAATGCCGATATTGATTCGGCTTTCGCCTCCGCAGGGCAGTTTGGCCCCCAGGTCGAGCTTATTTTTACGGCAGCAGGCAGCGCAAAGTATGCGAAATTGACGGAAGACAATATTAATAAGCGGATCGGGATGCTGATTGACGGCAAGCTAATTTCAGCTCCGTCAATTAGAACCAAAATTCCGGATGGAAGAGCGATCATCTGGGGCAAGTGGACAAAAGAGGAAGCGGAAATAATTGCCAGGGGGATTATCGCCAAATAAGCCTGCCCGGCACGCCTTGGAATCCCAAACGGCTTCTTATGAGTACCTTTGTGATTGCCAATGTATTAAAAATCCAATTTTAATAGTTATGCCGTTTTGCCTGCAATGAGAATAAGCACGGATGCTGATCCCGCTTAGCGGGACAGCATGTCGATTAATGGAATCCATGCGTCAAGGATTGAAGTCCTGAAGTAACAGGATAACCAATACCGGCAGCCGCAGGCTTCAGCCTGCGTAAAACACACCACTACGTAGGGGCGGATTTCAAAACCGCCCGCAACACGGAAATTCTCTATCCCCGTTCCACGTCTCCTTACGTGAAACGCACGATTTCAGAAGCTCCTGCCTTGTTAATAATATAGAATTATGACACGAAGCAAAAGGGTATACAATACACTTTGTCCCACCTTTTTAAGTGGGAATATTTGTTTCGGATTATCAACCGGAAACGGGCAGGTACATTGTATCGTGGAATTTAACACCTAAAAGCTGGGCAAGCGATTTTAATTTTTTCTGATAACTGCCGTATAAAACAACTCTATGGAATCCGAAAAAATTGTTTTCAAACTTTTCCAGCTCGTCAGGCTGTAATTCGATCGCTAATTTTGTTCTGCATCCCCACGGAGAGCCCGTATAATCATGCTCAACAGTTACAGCCTCATGGGTTAATAAGTGATACGTTTCAAATGTGTTTTGAACCGGAATTTGCGGTAATCCCATATATTTTATTGTCCCGGTACCGGTTAGTTTCAATATTGTAACCGGCTCATTTGTTTTCATTTCAATCTCTAAACCGACGTCGGAAAGCGATTCATTATGAGTACGAAACCGGCAGGGGCAGCACGTATCGATATCCATGCGTGTCGGGGCGGTACAGTGGGCGAATATAACCCGGTTTTTTCTCCTGTCGATAACGGGATCGCCTTGAAAACCGGGTTTCCCGGTGAGATAATGGCATATTGCAATCGTTAATACACTTTCAACATCCGCTTCACAACCGGCTGTTATCCCCTCGTCATTTGACCTGGAAATGGCAAAACAAGGGCTTGCCGGCATTGTTTTTTCTCTTATGTATGATAAACAGTCGACGGTAAATCCATTGGCATTTTTTTGATTCATTAGTGATTTTATTGCAAGGTACATCTTTACAGCTTTAAATATGTCTTCTTTCGGAGGTTCTTTTATTTCAGCAGCGGCACGTATTGCTTTATCAAATTCTTCCTGCACAGCGGCGTCTGTAATTTCATTATAATGTGATATCAATTCACGTGAATCTGCATATACAAGGCTGCTGCCGAAATACTTCTTGATTAAGCCGGAGTAAGCAGGACCTTTCCAGCGGGGATCAAGCATGCGAGGGTCAATTTTTGTGTAATCGTGTTCTAAATCACGGATTATTAACAGACGTAATCTTTTTAAATCGATTGCTGTTTTTACTACCGTTAAAGGTTCTATCAAATCATTCAGGTCTGAGCTTGCTACTAAAATTGCTTTTACACCGTTCGCTTTCAGAGCGGCGTATCCGTCATAGTACACACTGAAAGGTTTTGTATAAATAATTGCCGGCAGGTTTTTTTCACAGAGCTTATAAATATCCGGTCCCAAAGATGCGAACTCCGCATTCAAAGGCACGATTACAAGCCCGTCGGCGTCATCCATTAAGGAGTAGGATTCATAAATATCGGAGTCGTTTTGTATTAATTTCCAGCCAAAAAAGTCGAATTCTGCGTCTGAAATTTTTGATACCTGGTTAATTTCTTCCTTGATTTTTTCAATTTGATTATTTACGGGGAATCTGCCGTATGGCCAGCCGGCGGGCATATCCTCACGCCCGGGAAAAACAACTAAAATTTTGTAATCCGTTTTATCTTTCATTTTTCATATCCCCATGTTTTTTAATGTATATCAGTAGTGTCCGGTGGAAAAATACAAGATTGCTGTTATTTCTATATTGAAGATAAGGTACATTTAAGCAATTTTTAATTATTAATTGTGCAAAAAAGCTGCAAAACAGTTTCTTTGAATGCTATTAGTATTAATTGTCATTCCTGCTTTCGCAGGAATGACAGTATTGAAAAATAACCAGACAGTACTTAATGTATGTCTTCAAAATATTACGGACACTTATTGTCCTAAAATAAGAGAAACTTCCCATTTTTCCAAGTATCATTTTGTTTTAATCTGAGGGTAAATGATTTTTTGCAAATAAAAGGCTAAATTCTTTCATTAATTTGGATTTGTCGAGACCAATATGTACGTGCTGGAACAAAATTTTTTGTCCATTTCTCAAGTTGAACCTGTGAAGGAAGTTTTTTCATCAATCTGTGGAATGAAGTATGTTGTATAAAGTAATTTAAAAACACCGAGCGAGCGGTTGTTCGTGTGCAGAAGGTCTGGATTATCTAAACCTGGAATGAACGACCTCGGTTTGTTATAGAATATCCATTCTGAACAAAGAGTGAGGAGGCAAACTATGATACGAGAACTCGATACCGTTGTTCTTTCGCGTGACATTGAGGAGTATGGACCAAGATGAGGCTATATTGGATCTGTATTGCATTGCTATCACAATGATGTCGCCTTTGAAACTGAGTTAGTTACAGGGTAGTATAAGACAATAGCCATAAGCCATACTAACTCTCATAGCAGAATACGTTCGCAAAATACAGGGAAAGTAAATTTTACATGTACGAGAAATAATATCAGCTTAACGTATTAGATAACGGCCTCCTAAACAATTTCTTGATTGGATTAGGATACTTCTCAGATATTCAATATATTGTAGTGCATTTTATTGTTTTTATCGGTGAGGCGTTTTTCGCTTCACAATTTTTTGGTATATGTAAATTTTTTTGCCATCATAGATAAAAAAGCGAATGTGAAGAACACATTACCTTGAGGAGAAAATATTTTGTGTTAAATATTTTTTATTCTTAGATTTTTTTTATCTGTTTTAAAATTCTATTATTCCATGATACTGCTTGTTTTATATTATCCTCATGTATTTTTCTCTTTTCATAATTTACATTTTCAAAACTAGGTCCAGTTTTTACTGTATAATTTTGTAGCTTTATAATTTGTGATAATATATGTTTATTCAATAATTTATCTTCGTATTCATTTTCAGGTATCCATCTTTTTTCATTTAAGATTGAATAATCTACCACATCGTTATCTTTTTTTATTAATATTCTTCCCCAAAAAGAAGATTTATTATTAAAATATTCTTTTGCATAAGTATCATTATAATATAGTCCATTATGAAATGTTTACGATAAAGTTGGACAAATTGTTCTTTGAAATAAGTTATGGTTAATATTTATATCCGGTTCGGTTAATGGTAGTGATTTTTGCTTGATTTTCAAGTTTTGTTCTCTTCTTTTGTGTCGTGCCTGAAGTATTTTTGTCTTTCGTTCTTCAAGCAATTT
>LJUD01000288.1 GCA_001304035.1 bacterium SM23_31
TTTCTTACGGTTTGGTATTCATTAACAGGGATATATTTCCGGATATTAAAAGTCAAATTAATTCAAATCAATTGCAGCGCCTTCTTCTGTGATTTGATGCCGTTGTAGTTGTAGATGCCTGCATAGAGTTGGTTGTTTAATATTTTACGGACTGTTGAGGGATGCCATTGTCCGCCCCGTTTTGATTGGTATATTGGTTTTATCTTTCTGTGTATTCGTCCTTACTGATAATACCTTTTTCGATTAGCAGATGTGTTAGTGCTTTTAATTGTAGGATGGTGTCGGATAATGCTGTTGAATAGTTGTCATAGTTGGCTGCAAGCTCGTCTATCTGTGCAGCGAGTTCGGCAATTCGGAGGTGGATGTGTTCAACGGCAGCACCGGACAGGGCAGCGGGGATATTCTGATTAAAGAATGTCCTCAGTGCATCTTCGCTGATATACCAGCGGTTACCGAAAGGATACCTTTGATTTTGCCAGTCTTTAAGTAGCGTTTTATCGTAAGCGGGTGCTTATTGAGTATTTCGGCTACATGCGCGGCGCTGAAAAGGTTTAAAGAGCCGAATGTCATTTCACGGGGCAGCTCTTTGCGTCCACGTCTTGGTTTAGTTTTTTCATTGTTGCCCTCAGTTTTGCCGGCAGGTCGCATTACGTAAAGTTAGCAAATCCGGTAAATGAAAATTGCCGGGATATATACGTTTATACCACTTGGTTGAAGAAATCCGATATACGGGCTTCTATTTAAGCCATATGCGCGGGAATCAAGGCAATGTGCCCGAATATCCCTGTTTTTGTTAAATTTCAGATTATCACCTGTCCCTTTTGCCAAAACAAACGTTGCTTAGAATCGCTCTCGTTAACCGGAAAAGCGTTTAATCATTTCTTTATAATTCTTAAACCAATTACATTTCTGACTGTCTTTGCCCTTAAATCTATTGGTCTAACCCCCCTGCCGAAATATCCCACACTGCCTAATGACCTCGTTACTATAATGTTGGAAGTTGAAACACCGCCCTGATACTCGTATGCACCTATATCGGGTATGCCGTTGAAAATAGGATTACCAAGATAATCCGTTGTCAATCCAACATCATTACCGGCATCAATGCAGGGAGAACCTGACTGCAAGGATAAATTGAGTACAGCGGGATCGAGTGAACTCGTGTCCGTGAATACAGGATAATTGCCAACATCATTATCGCCGTATATCGTATTGGATATTAGAGTTTCCCAATCGGTATAGTTAGTCCATTTAAGTCTATACAGAGTGGGAACATTCCATACCGTATTATTCGTAATAATCTTATTTGTAGCATGTTTACTTGTATCCGCCAACCAGATTCCATATTGCCTAAGACTTGCGAAAATATTATTTTTTATAGTCGTAAGCCTATCTCCATTAGCCATTTCAATGCCATTTGCACACCAAAGCACAGTATTATTGTATACGAAAATAGTATCTGCTTTAGTATACAGTTGAATCCCATCTCCATAGGCATTATAAATCAGGTTATAATATATTTCTGCATTTGAAATCGGATTGTAAGCAAGTATCATTATCCCATTAGGATGATGAGTTCCATAATCTGTATAGTATGACACATTGTATCTTATTATCACATTTTTGTTCGTTCCGGTTGCCGTTGAATGTTGAATATCTATGTTGTTATGATAGCAGTTCCATACAGTATTACCTTCAATAAGACAATAGGTAAGACTTGCATTACTTGATTCTTGTAAAATACCATGTCTGCCAGCCTCATATACAGTATTTTTAAGGACTTGAGAACTATCACTGTCATATAGCCGTATTGCACTCCCGTTTTCCCCAACTTTCCTGCCGATATGATGAACTGTATTATCCTGTATAGTCCATCTATCAGAGTTATCCGTAGCGTATATACCACTGAATTTAAACCCTTTGACTTCTATATTTTTAATGGTAATATCATCGACATTTGCATTTGCAGTTATCCCGTAATTTCTAAGTATCACTTCAACAGAAGTAAAAACGGTATCAGGATCGCCTCCATCGTAATAAATTTTAAGAGTATCCGTAACCGCATCATATATACTTTCGTAGTTTGCAGTCGGTGCAGGGCTACCTACGGCAATAGAATCAGCCCAAACTACCGTTCCGTCTTTCAGTTCAAAATATACTGATGAGGGGAGAGAAGTAAATTTGGCACTCCAAAGATTCGTCCCGGAGCTAATCCACGCAAGAGCCGTATCACTTCCTATTATTACAGGAGCACTTCCTGTTCCGTAAGAACTGATATAAACATCTGCATTGGTTAATGTCATTTGCTCACGCCATACTTCCCCACATTTTGCAAGAATACTGTCTCCGGCGGTAGTTGCACTATCTTCGGCAGCATCAAGCGTCTTTAAGGGAGCTTCTAACGTCCCTGCATTGTTGTTATCGCCAAGCGTATAATCCACGTGCCAGCTCCGCTGTGCAAACAGGGCACTTGGTAAAAGCAATATTGAAACCATAAAAACTAATCTTCTGATCATGTCAAGTTCACTCAATTCTCCTTTCTACTTTTATCGATTACAGGATAGCCGTGTCTTTCCTTATGGCTTTCTTAGAAAAGTGCCTTAGAATCGCTCTGTGTAAGCCGTTTTAGGCTGTTTTACCAAATACCCCTGTATTGACAGGAATATTAACCGATTCGCCGTGTTATCACCTGAAAATTAAAAATAAGAACAGCTCAGAATCAATTTGTTGAAGCTGCCTGTGCTTTTTCTCTTTTGAGAATTTCTCTTTTAGCTGACTGCAATAACTTTATAAGTTCATCGCATTTTTCTAACTCGGCAACAAAAGTAATCCCCTTTTTGCTCGGATTGAATTCTCCATGATCGTCTTGATAGTACACACGGATATTCACTATCTCATTTCCCTTAAACGAATCGATTGTTACACGAAGCTCCTCAAGAGCATTCTTTTGAAATTTCCCAATTAACATTTTTAAATTCCCCCTTACAGAAACGTTTACAAATTTAACATACCTATACGCCGGCGGGACGGTATCCTGCCATTCGGTTCAAAATATACCGATGAAGGTAAAGACACAAATTTAGCTTTCCGGTGATTTTCCCCCGAAGTTCCCCATGAGGTTGCTGTGTCCGAGCCGTCAATATTTGCGAACCCGGAACAGTCAAGAGTTAATGCGGAATTCTTAGTGGTAATTAATTTCTTTAACGGAATAAGCAAACTTACAAAAATGTAAAAACACTTTCTTATGTCCTTCAACAAAATACATCGCCCCTCCAAATCGGTTATCTTACTTCCATAAACATGTTTTGATTTTTCACAATAAAATCACAAGTTAACCTATTTCAAGTTTTATGGCTTTCAAGAGGTTCGCCTTTTTTGCGGTTTTTATGTCGTTTTAAATATTCTATTATATCTTCTTTGAGAAATAATAATTCTTTGCCTGGTCGTTAAAAATCTATTTCACCTTTTTGCACCATTTTGTAAACAGCCGAAACCGTTATATGCAATAAATTCGCAAGTTGTTCAGTAGTGAAAAGTTCAAGTTCCATATACCTAACCTCGCTTTTTTATCTAATATCCCTTTCATAATATTACATGATTGGAATACAAAAAAGTTCCATAATTTAGGGAATTAAAGCTAAAAAGATGTATTTTATATAAATTATAAGTTCTTTTAATGTTCAACATTGTATCACCATACACCTCCCTAATATAATATAAGCATTTTTGACGTAAAAGTCAAGGTAAATTTTCATAATTGTTCGTATTAGACACAATAAACCACCATTTTTGTTTATCTAAATAATATCTAATTCCTGCGTTCCTATTCCGGGTGTGGAATTGGAACGGATTTGTTTAATTTTCTATCCCAATGGTCTTGTGTCAGTATGTTTATTTCACCGCTATAATCACCGTGCCTGCCGGTTACCTCTTGAGCAATTTCTAATGCCTTTTCTTTTCTAAAGATCAGACTCTGTCTGACATTTGTTGTAATTTTTGGCAGCGTGGGCAGTTTGAACTATAGGCATATTGGTTTATATGGTATTCATGTTCTCCCCATTGCTGACCCATGCCTATGTTAATTTCAAGCCATGCCCAAGCCGTACCGCTGCCATGAGAAACAACAGCGTTAATGCCAGCGTCTTTCAGTGCTTTTTTGACCGCTTTCGTTTCTTCTCTGTGCGTTGAATGGTTTCTCCAGGATATTTTACACCTCCGAGTTTCAGACAGAGTCTGATCTTTAGAAGAGTATCGTTTGTTGTTTTTGGTAGAAGTCGATTTGAGTGCCGTCCCGCTTAGCGGGATTACATTCTTTTAAGGGGGGCGCCGGTTTTGTACTGCAATATTTGCCATTGCTCAGATGTGATCCTGATAACCGGCAGGGTGCGCCGGCAGTCCGGGCACAGCGGTAAAATTTCAGTGCCCAGAAGTATAGTTTTCGCACGGGTAGAATATTTAGGAGTATATTCCTTTTTCAACTGTCTCGGCAAGCCGCAGGAATCGGTCAATGTCTTATTGGTTTCGAGTTGATTGGAGCTGCTGTATTTTCGGTTCTTTAGTACGCACCATGACGTCAAGTCTCACTCCGTTTTCATCATGACCGTAAAGAGCACGGTAAGCCAGAGAATATGCGGTCAGCTGGATGCCTTTTGCAATGGTATCTTCCGGGAAAACTTCGCTTGCTGGTTTTATGGCCTATAATGAATCTTTTGTCATCAATCAGGTCTATATAACCCTTCAATGGAAGTTTTTTGTGGCTCCTGTATCAATGATAAACTCTTTCTCAATTTCCACCGGCTGTACCGTGGGAGCAAGATTTTCATGGTAAGTATTTATTAACTTGATGCCCTGCTCCTTGAACTTCTCGGATTTTTCGCATTTCTGAAAAGCTGTCTCCTTGACTTCCTTTTCCCAATGGTTACTGAATATGTCAATGGATTATTTTGCCTCTTAAGAAATAATTGGCGGGAATAGTATTTAAGTCTTACGGTTAGGCAACCTACGATCTTTGACACAAGATATTATAAACTTTACCCATTCCGGTGTTTTTACTTCTTCAGCGATTTCATTTTGCATTAATGAAGAGTAAGAACGTTATTATAAGGATGTTTTGTCGATATCCTGCATATTAGGCGTATAAGATTCATTGGATTGAAATGATTATAAAACTAAGATTCATTGGATTGAAATGATTATAAAACGTTGATATAGCGTATCTAATCTTAAAATTCCTCTGTCTTTAATTGCTATCTGAAAATCACCGAGTAATCCTTTCTTATTGTAACATGCAGGCACTAATAAAATCTCTTCTTCAGTAGCGTCAAGACCTTTGACCATATTTCAATATATATTTTAATCATTATTATATTTTGTGACGACAGATATTCTCTAATTTTCAAGAAAAAATGCTTTAGAAATATTATCTACAGTTAAAAAAGGCTGATTCTGAGTGAACCAGCCTTTTTCTCGATTACGTGGTTATACACATTACCTGATGAGCAGCATCTTTTTCACCGCGTTGAAATCACCTGCCTGAAGTCGGTATATATACAGGCCTGAACTGACCTGTTGTCCTGCATCATTTGTGACATTCCAGTTAACGCTATACTTGCCGGCGGGCTTCTGTTCCGATACAAGCATCTTGACCACCTGTCCGAGCGTATTGTATACGGTAATCGTCACGTATTCGGTCTTTGGCAGTGAATATTTAATGGTTGTTGCTGAATTGAACGGATTGGGGTAGTTCTGGAATAATTCAAAATTTTTAGGCGGCTCGTTAGACATATTTTGATGAATATTAGATGTTACATCATCTCGGACGCAGCGAAATCCCATGTATGCACTCGTGCTTAGGGGGTGGGTACTGAGCCGGTTAGCGCCCCGCAGGTAGTGGAAGTCGTAGATAAAATAGCCCCAATAGCCACCTCGGAGAACACGGTTAATACCTGATGAT
>LJUD01000021.1 GCA_001304035.1 bacterium SM23_31
GCCGCTCCCGTTTCAGGTCCTGCTGCAGCGCCCGGTTTATTGTATATTAAATATGAAATTTTTTCCCCCTTTAACGGAACGATACAGCACAAAGGAAAATCTTCCGGGATTGCCTTATGCGCCAGTACTTCGTATGCAGAGACACCTGTTACGGGAATGCTTAGACTATGCGCCAGTCCTTTCGCCGCGCTCATGCCCACTCTAACTCCGGTGAATGAACCCGGTCCTATATTTACGGCAATTCCATTGACAGACCTTTTTTTCAGCCGGAGGTTGATCCCGCTGAGCTGGGCAAGACCGGCTTGTATTAATACATCTCCGAGCATTTCGAAAAGAGTCTCATTGAATTTAATGCCGACCGTTTCGTTTCTCTCAACCGGATTTACAGTATCCCCGGCAACTCCCACGCTGCAGTAACCGGCTGATGTATCTATCCCGATTACGTTCACAAGCCTCTAATAGTGATTGCGCGCCATGCCGGCTTATCCGGAACATGCCGAAGCGCAATGTGTATTGCCGATTCGGGCAGTAATGAAATTATTTTGTCTGCCCATTCTATTAAACAGATATAACGGGAATTGAAATACTCATCGAGTCCGAGCATCTCCGCTTCCCTGGGCGATTTAATTCTGAAACAGTCGAGGTGCAAAATCTTCTCTCGCCCTGAATATATATGCATTAAAGTGAACGTAGGACTCGTTACCAAATCCTTTACTCCCAGTGTATTACATATTGTGCGTATAAAAAAAGTTTTTCCGGTTCCAAGCTCTCCGGTAAATCCGACAACATCACCCGCTTTTAATTTGTCTGCTATATATTTTCCAATCTTTTCAGATTCTTCGGGACTCCGCGATATTTCACCGGTCACCTCTTCAATCCCTCCAATGTTACCACAGGCAGAATCATTTCTTCGAGAGAGATACCGCCGTGGTGGAAGCAGTCTTTGTATTTTGCTGCATATTTGTTGTAATCTCTCGGATAAATCAAATAATAATCTTCCTTAGCCATAATATAATGCGCATTAACACCGCGCTGGGGGAGTAAATATTCCGGCGGATTCTTTATATGCATTACATGTTTTGGATTGCACTGCAGGTTTCTCCCGAATTTATACCGCAGACTCGTAGACGTTTCCCGGTCACCGATGACTTTTGTCGGTCTTTTGCCCCGAATACTGCCGTGGTCGGTGGTAATCACAACCGTTGTATCCTCAGATGCAAGTGTTCGCAATATTGACAGCAGGGTCGAATGTTCGAACCATGATTTTATCAACGACCGGTAAGCCGACTCATCCGGTGCAATCTCTTTTAAAATATCCGATTCGCTGCGTTGATGTGCAAGAATATCGACAAAATTCACAACCATACAAAAAAGGTCATTTTGCGCATGGTTTAACAGGTGTTTTTCTGTCGAACGGGCTTCCTGGGGTTCCAGTATTTTTACATAGCGAGAAGTCACCGGACGGCAAATTTCGCTGCGCTTAATGAATTCCTCCAGGAATTGATGTTCAAACCGGTTACTGCTGTATTCATCTTCTTCGCTCTGGAGCCAGAGTCCCGGCATTTTGTATTCAAGGTCGCGGGGAAACAAACCGCTGAAAATTGCGTTCCGGGCATACGGTGTCGAAGTCGGCAAAATTGAGTAATAATAATCGTGCCTGATCTGAAAATAATCATGGAGAAACGGCTCCATGGCAAGCCACTGGTCGGTTCTGAGGCAGTCAAGCAGTATAAACACCACACTCTTACCATCCCGCAGTTTCGGAAACACCCATCTGGGAAAAACATCGATCGAAAGGTCTGGTCTGTCTTTTCCGCCGGCGGCGGATACGCCCCTGGCTGAACCATGTATCCAGTTTCTGTAATTTTTCTCCACAAAACGGCAAAAATTCGCATTACAGTCCCGCTGTAAGCCATGGAGGGTCTCCTGAAAACCGAGTTCCGGAAACTGGTCAAGCTCCATTTCCCATTCGATAGTCTTTAAAAATATATCAATCCATTCTTCGGGCTGCAAGTCAGCAGTAATTGCCTGGGATATATTCATAAATTCCTGCGAATAATCCCTTGAGAGCTTTTCCCGGGTGATTTTTTTCGCATCGAAAATCTTTTTCAGTATCAAAAGAATCTGGCTTGGATTGACCGGCTTCGTAAGATAGTCTGTGATCTTCTGCCCGATTGCTTCTTCCATAAGCCGTTCTTCTTCATTTTTTGTCACCATGATAATAGGAACGGTGGGATTAAAATCACGGATTTCGGCGAGGGCGCTGAGTCCGTCTTTGCCGGGCATCATCTCATCGAGCATGATCATATCGAACCGGTCGCTGCGGGCATACTCTACAGCATCGTCTCCGTTGGTGACGGAGGTAACGCTGTAACCCTTCTGCTCAAGGAACATAATATGGGGCTTCAGAAAATCAATCTCATCGTCCGCCCAGAGAATTTTTAGCGGTTCCATCGATAATAAAATCCCAATTTATTTTAGCTTAAAAATATAAAAAATAATAAGTAAAGAAGCAATAATTATAAAAATTAATATCAAAACTTCTGTAAAAATTGATTTTATTTATGTATGCGAAGTCGGTGCATCCTGCTTAGCGGGAGACAATATGCCTGAGCTTTATATAGCTAATGGGATAATGAAGGAAATTTGCAAAAACTATGAAAGTGATTTGAGGCTGCAGGTGTCCGGTTAGAAAAGATTGAAAAAATACGGATCCCCAATATAACCGGATTTCCTAATTGAAATTACTATTTATGAAGAAAAATATTTTTGTAATAATTAGAATATAGCGCACCGACAGGATTATAACTTAACGCTCTATCCTTGACAACAAACGTTGTTACAGGCGCATTTGAATGCCTGGTGAATAGAATATCGTACCCGATACACAAACCGCAAATTATATTTAAGTCTGTATTACTTTCATTGAGTAAGTGTGCCTGTCCGATGGGATTGCATATCGACTCGTATCTGCCTTCTTTGATTTTTGGCACTCCCATATCACTTTTACTAACTGCACACACTTTACAGAGAATCTTTGCTTCATCCTTTAATCCGATGCAAAATGCAATTCCGATATGTGTGTAGCCGATACCTGCAGCGAACATGATTATTTCTTCGAGTCTTGTTAGCTTCATATATCCTCCGGCTAAACAAAACCAAGAAATATCTGTTCCATCCGCATAGTGCTGCCCGCGAATTGGCGTCTTTGTCAGAAACAGTCAATATGTAAGCGGCTGCACCAAACATCCGGAAAAGATGTATCTTTGGGGATAACAGGCATTTTAGACTTCATGCATGTCGTTGTTATATACGATTGAAAACTCACCTCTGGTGAAAGACTCGGGGCAGGCTTTATTTGCGGACTTCTTCAATAAATCTTTTAATTCCCTCAAATATTCCCTCTGCGATGCGGTGTTTTATTGCGCTTGTTTTGAGTTCGTTTCGCTGACTGGGATTTGTGATGAAACCTACCTCAACCAGTACATTCGGCATCGACACCTTCCATAACACGAGAAACCCTGCCTGTTTAACACCCAGGTTGGGCCAGTCGAGCTTTCTGTCGATTCCTTCCGATATCAAGGTTGCAAACTGCTCACTTTCCTTAACAAATGCGTTCTGGACATTTGATAAAACTATTTTATCTTCTTCCGTCAACTCCCGGTTCGGGTCTTTATTTTCATACAGGTTCATTACATAGTTTTCCCTTTGCACGACTTCAAGAACTTCGAGGGCGCTTTCGGTTTTCCCGGGACGGAGAAAATACGTTTCAAAACCCCTTATACGTGTGTTGTTATTAGAATTGACGTGAATGCTTATAAAGAGCTTCCCCCCACTTTTATTTGCTATTTCCGCCCGTTCTTGCAGCGGTACAAACACGTCGGAATCCCGGGTAAAAACAACACTATCAACAAGTTCACTGTTTTCGAGCAGGTCGCCCAAGGCTTTTGCTATATCCAGAACGACATCTTTTTCCATAAGACCGTCCGGGCCGATCGTACCCGGGTCTTTCCCGCCGTGCCCCGGGTCAATAACGACGGTGTCAATCACCCATTCTTTTTTGTCTTTGGCAACAAGTTCTTCAGCCCTAATATTTCGTATGTTCGCAGATGGAGGTACAACAACAGGTTGTGCCGTTTTTGCCCTTACCAGGCTTATAAGGACTTCACCGCCCTGTGGACTTTCCGTAACAGTAAAATCCTCCACATACCGGGATAATCTAAATGTAATGGAGGCGATTTCCGGGTGTTGAACGGCTGTATTTCTTAAAACAAGGTCGCGGGTCTCGGTGCTGCTCATTTGAACCGTATCAAGCTTTCCGTTATAAAATTGCACATTTAATAAATACTTACTCTCATCTAACCAGTAAATTAAATCTTTGCCGAAATATTTTGATGTTGAAATATGTACAAGCGTTCCATTTGCTTTTTGCTCGACTGTCAGTCCGGTGATATTAATTATACCGCCAAAATAAATTTCGAGAGTTCGTTCATTTTGGTCAAATGTGTAATCACCGGGAAGGTACCGGTCCAGAGCAGCAATAAGTTCCCGGACGGGAAAATAAATTTCAGACCGGTATTCTTTAACCGGCAGAGGTATCTGGTATAGTTTTTCCCCGATTTTTATGAAAGGATTATCCACGCTAAGTGTAACCTGACTGCCGTCAAGATAAAGTACTATCTTCTTCAGCACATCATCCTTGTATGTATTAACATCAAGAATTTCTGCGAACTCCATAGCAGAAACATAGAAATCCCCCTGACTTTGTATATAGGGAAGAAAAACAAATTTCTCGGGAAAACTTTTAACATCCACCCTGATGATGCTTTGTGCAATAACAGAGCAGGGAAAAAGCATAAGAAGAAACAAAATGGTCAGAGTTGTTCTTTTTTTTAAATTTAATCTCGGCATTTTAATCTAAAAAATTCTCCAGCCCCGAGTACTCGGGGTCACTGCGTGGTTAAGCGGGATTTCTATTATTTAAGATAGATACCCAATATCATTTACGGCATTTTAAAATCTCTACGAAATTATTACACGCTTAAATATAAAAAAAGTTGCGCTTTTTTCATAATATTAATTATTGATTTGTCAACTGTTTTATTCAAATATTTTGCAGAAAAGATGGAACCTATATCAGCCGGGGTCAATAAATCTTATGTATTCCGTTTCATTTCAACCAGAGCTGCGCCGCCGAAAATGGGTGCATCTTCACCAAGACCGGTACAGATTATTTTGACTTCTTCAAACGTTCCCGGCATAGCGTGCTGCTTAACGACTTCGTTAACCTGCTCAATCATAACATCCCCCATGGTTTCGGATAATCCCCCGCCGAAAACAATCATATCAGGATTAAACACATTAATCAGGTTTATTATTCCCACGCCAAGCGAAAAAAATGCCTGGTTGAGTATTTTTTTCGCTATCGCTTCTCCTCCGTAGTATGCCGATTTAATCGCATGGCTTTTATCCGTATTATTCTTAAAATCTAAAAAAATATTTTTCTCCTTATACCGCCGTGCATACTGCCGGTAAATGCGCTCATAAATAGCTCGTGTGCTTGCTATTGCCTCGAGACATCCCCGATTACCGCAATTACACAGGGGTCCATTTTCTTTCACAATCATGTGTCCTACTTCACCCGCTCCGCCGGTACTGCCAATGAAGAGTTCCTTGTCAAGAATGATCCCCCCTCCAATACCGGTTCCTATAAAAATCCCTATCAAAGTATTTACATGTTTGCCCTCTCCAAATGCAGCAACACCGATTGTAGACAGATTGGTATCATTTTCCAGCCAGATAGGAGCCGGCAGACGCTCTTCCAAAAAAGATTTAATAGGGACACTCCGCCATTTCAGATTGGGAGCAAAGCTGATAACTTCCCTTTTGCCGTCGAACGTTCCGGGACAACCGATACCGATACCGTACAACCGGCGAAATGAACACCGCGCTTCGTGCAGCATATCGGAAAAAACTGTGACGATTATCTCCAGAATTTTTTCCCAGGTCTTATTTTTCGGCATGAGAAACATTTTCCGGAATAAGATATTTCCGCCGCGGTCAACAAGCCCCATACGAATCTTCGTTCCGCCTATATCAATACTGCCGTATAATTTTTCATTCACTGAACACTTACCGGGTGAATTAAGGTTTGAGCACTCTGTAGTTGGAGTGCGGCGGATTATACACTACCGGGAGTATAAAACTGTCTACATTTATTTATGATATTAACTTATTTGCCTGAGTCTTCCTCTGTCGGTAACAACACCGACAAAGAGCATATTATATTGAGAAACAAGGTAAATGTAAGCTCCTTTATGCTCTCTATAGTAATTAAATCGTAAACTGTGATTAAATAATTTATCAAAGTCTTATTGTTTAACTAATGTAACTATCAATAGTCCACTACGCAATAATTTTTTTTGAACACGTACAATTTTCTTGAAATTTATGTTTTATTACTTTAGATTGTTGTTAGTAATCAGTGTACGGTTAAACGCTAAAAAATCTTTCAGATGATAATAGTTGTTTCTTAACCTAACATTAGACAATTCATATAGTAGATAAGTTTAACAGAATGATTTGTCAAAACCGGAATCTTCCGGCAATTAAGAAAGATAAATTTTATGTTTTCCCACTATTCATTTAAGAACAATATAATAGCGCTGATACTATTTATTTCAATATACCTGTTTCCGGATAATTGCACAGGTCAGATATTGGTTATTCAGGAATCCTCTAATCCTTTTAATGTATATTTTCTTAATTTTCCTTCCGAAACCCCGGGCAGTATCCGTGCAATAGTTCTTGTACAGGTGAGTTACAACAAGATGCGGTTTCTGAAAAAAGGTGATATGTATGTTGCTAAATATGAATTTTCAATTGAAATTACCGATGGCAATGATAATATTGTTGAACGTAAATATTGGGATCAGGAATTTGCATTACAAAGTTTTGAAGAAACCCTTGATAAAAACGAAATATTTCTCGAACATTTAGAATTTGATCTGAAACCGGGTATATACAGATATTATGCAGAAATGACGGACACTGATTCAAGAAAATCATTTTATCGAAGGGATTCAAAAGTTTTCCCTCCTTACTGGGTAGAAATAGTAGGTATCAGCGATGTTGTATTCACCGAAGGAAGAGATAAAAATGCATTATTTGATAATTTAATTCCTTTTAAAGAGGAGGAGATAAAAATAGACTATTTTCAGGGTTTTTCTATTCGATTTCAACTTTTTTCCGCGGATTTAAAACCTGTCGAGTTTTCATGGAGATTAATAAATTTTATGAAAAACAAAGAAATTTTATTGAGTGATTCCTCTATGCTTGAACCCACCACACATACAACAAATATTTCTATATTCATATCAGGTGAAGAAGTACCTGCCGGAACATATATCCTTTACGGTTTAATAAAGCATCCAAGCGGGAGAAAAAGTGAAGTATTGCCGCGTATCAAAATTACATGGATAAATCTGCCTATTTCCTCTTTTGATATAAATGCCTCGCTTGAACAAATGATGTATATTTTACCGGACAAAGATAAAAATCAAATTAAAAATATGTCTATAGAGGAAAAGAGAAGTTACTTTGAAAATTTCTGGAATACAAAAGACCCGACTCCGGGCACGAAAAGAAACGAACTGATGGAAGAATATTTCCGACGTGTAATATATACAAATGAGCTTTTTTCTTTTGTAAATCAGCCCGGCTGGAAAACAGACAGGGGAAGAATTTTCTGTATATATGGAAAACCGGACCGCAGAGAACCTGTGGAATTCAACGTACAGCAGGTTCCACAGGAAATCTGGACTTATTATACAGCCCGGAAAATATTCACATTTGCCGATAACAACAGAAATGGGGATTATAAACTCATTTCCGAGGAAGATATTATACGGTAAGTAATTTGTATAAATCCCTTAAAGACCATATCCATTACTCAATTAAATTCCCTGATTACCGGGAAAAAGTATTTTTCAAATAATCTTCAAAAATCAATCGACTCGCGGGTATTTTTATATCCGTATCATTAAAATGT
This sequence comes from bacterium SM23_31, assembly GCA_001304035.1. Lineage (GTDB taxonomy): Bacteria > SM23-31 > SM23-31 > SM23-31 > SM23-31 > SM23-31. The sequence continues at coordinate 8,051 of LJUD01000021.1, forward strand.
CAGGACTGAATATCTCCTTTTTATTCAATTTGACTGCGGTTATGTTCTATGATTTTTCTATGCTGTGTTTTAAATATACAAGGAAGATAAAACGATGAACTTGTTGGAAATTCTCGCTGAAACAATAACCATAACACTGCTGATATTTGCACTGATGATAATTGTTGAGATCATCGAACTAAAATTTGCAGGATGGATGAAGCGCTTTTTTATTGAGAACAAGTCATTGAAATATATCCTGTCATCATTAATGGGATCGATTCCCGGATGCACGGGCACTTTTTTCATGGATACGCTCTATATTGCCGGCATAGCAGGATTCGGCGGTATTGTTGCCACGATGATTGCGACTATGGGCGATGAAACATTCTATATAATTTCGTTAGCCGTACGCTCGGATAATGCAATTTCACTGTTATTTATTGCAGAATTGTTCGGCATTCTCTTTATCCTGGGTATTATCGGCGGCTGGCTTGCCGATGTGATTGTTAAAAAATTCCGGATAACCGTTTGTAAAAAGTGCAGGATCGACCGGCACGAAGATATTGATACGAAAAAAATGGACTGGGGTCATTTTATTAAGGAGCACATTTGGTCCCATATATTCAAAAAACATGTGGTTAAGATATTCTTCTGGATACTGGGCGGCTTGATTTTAATTGAAATACTGAGTGAAGCGTACGAGATGCAGGCGAGTATTGCTGAAAATAAAGCACTCTTTCTTATATTAGCCGGAATTATCGGGATTATACCCCTGTCCGGACCGAATATCGTGATTGTAACATTTTTCGCAGATGGACTCATTCCCTTCTCAATATTACTGACAAATGCAGTTGTTCAGGATGGGCACGGATTACTGCCGCTTCTCGGCTTTTCATTAGAGGACAGCTTCAAAATAAAACTGTTTAATCTCGTATTCGGATTGGCTGTAGGATTCCTGGTAATGGCAGCGGGATATTAATTTGGCTGATAGTGAAACCAATACCGGTATCCACCTTTAATAATTCACTATTAAGACGTTCGAATTACTACTTTCGTTCCGGCGCCGGCTTGGAGAATATCGGCGGCAGAACATTTGTTGCAGGCAATTTCGAGGAATCCTGCGCTGGAAATAAGGGCAAGAAGTTCTCCGGCAGAAAGAGACGAGTAACTGGTTCGAAGTCCATGAATTGTCTTGCCTTTTATACTGATAACGGCATTTTCGCTGATACCGGATTCAGCTAAATCATATTTACTGATGTTTGAAATCAAATTTCCGAACCCGTCTTGATATACTATCTCTCCCGCGACTTTATTTAAATCCATCTTTGGCTTTGGAATCAGTCCGCATACGGCATCCTGATACGGCTCTCCTATTTCAGACAGGGGAACATTTTTCGACAGGTATGCTGCAACAGGAGCGAATATGTCCCGCCCGTGAAAGGTTTGGCTTAAGTCGGCAAGATATTTTTCCCGGTGTGTCATGCGGTACACCATGCAATCCCGCTCATGTTCAAAAATAAGCGATAATAATTCGTTGTCAGGAGCAAGAAACAGGTAGTCTTTAGTCTGGACGGCAAGGATTTCTCTTTCCGAACCCACGCCGGGATCAACTACAATTACGTGAATGGTACCGGACGGAAAATACCGGTACGCCGAGTGAAGGACAAATGCCGCCGCTTTTATGTCCCATTTCGGTATTTCATGCGAAATGTCGATAATTGTAACATGCGGATTAATACCGAGAATCACACCTTTCATTGTTCCGGCGTAGCCGTCCTGCGTACCGAAATCGGTCAGGAGAGTAATAATTTTCATAGGGTCACAGCCCATATTAATGAGTTCACTCTCAAAAGTGTATAAACTGGGATGTCATGGACCATTCCATGACACAATTTCTACAAAATAGCCTTAAAGTCACGGATTGGTCTGTGACTTCCAGGACTGTAATTTTCTTAATTGACCTTTTTAGAGCAGATGCATTAATTCAAAAGTACTATTATTTTGTTTTATTTATATGAAACGTCATAAATAAATAGACAATCCCTCTTAAAGGGATTGAACTAAAGCTCACTATTGGTGTTGGTGATAACACCAACATACAGCTTAAAAAGTGTGGAATCCTCAATTCTGTCGAGCAAAGCATCATATAAATTGCGGCACCCTCAATCTTGCTCAGCCACGCCGCCACAAAGTGCCACCCTCTATCACGCTCACACACTCCTCTGTGGCACCCTCAATCCCGCACAGGCACGCAGACCATTTGTGGCACCCCCAACCCCCCCCCGCATACTGCGGGGGGGGATTGGGGGTGTTTTTTATGATATTATGCAAATACGATTTATACTATATTCATTTACTTGATCAACAGCATCCGTTTCGTATCGCTGAATTCTCCCGCCTGCAGCCTGTAGATGTATATTCCACTTGCTGCAGTGCTCGCATCCCATGTTGCGCTGTGGTAACCTGATCCTAAATTAGCTCACTGTTGGTGTTGTCACCAACAGTGATATATGAATTTGGACCTGACCCCATTTTTGTATACGAAACTACGAGGAGCGAAGCAACGTGGCTATCTCTAAAATAACAAATGTCGTATTATTTAAGATGTTGTATATAATACAATAAAAAAATCTCGCCTAACGTTGTAGGATAGGCAGGATTTGATTAATTGCTTTAATATGAAAATAATGAAGCTATTCCTGAGTTCATCTACTTGATCAGCAGCATCCGCTTCGTATCGCTGAATTCTCCCGCCTGCAGCCTGTAGATGTATATTCCGCTGGCGGCAGTGCTCGCATCCCAGGTTATACTGTGATATCCTGCCTGCACGTAACCATCCACGAGCCGCGCAACTTCACGCCCTTGGATGTTATAAATCACCAGCGTTACGTTCGACGCCTTAGGCAGTTGAAAGTTAATAGTAGTTACAGGATTGAACGGATTGGGATAGTTCTGCTCAAGTTTAAAGTCTTTTGGCAGTTGTTCAGACGAAATTTTCTTCTGAGCTTCTACAACTTCTAAATCATAAACAATATCGTATTCTGATTCTTCAACATTATCAGTTACAACAAGTTTTAAATCTAAATATGAACCTATATCCAAAGTTGGGAATAGTTCTTCAAGGTCTTCCCAATCATAAGTTTCAATTGAATAAATACTATCTTCACAAACAAGTTCCCATTCAGATTCATCTACTTCCATATACCATTCATATGAATAATCAGGTAAACCACCAGATACTAATGCCCAGAAACTATTAGACCAATCATATACTACATGCTCTAAGTACATACCGTCAATTTCAACATCTAATGGAGGGTAAGAAACGGTAACCGTAATCGAATCAGCTGCAGTGCTATCATTATCATCAGTGACAATAACCTTTAAATCGAAATCCACAGTGTGGCTGTTCGATGTATAGCTGCTTGAAGTCCCAACCGAACTCCAGCTACCTCCACCTGTATTTTTTCTGTACCATGCGCATGTGAAAGGTCCTTCACCTCCAAGGGCTGTTGCCGTCCAGTGTGCATTTACACCAAATATAGCAGTATCAGGACCAACAATAGTTGCAGAAAGTGAGGAACCTGCCTCTTCAATATCTTCCTCGTCGACAACGCCAACTTTATGACTAACAATAATTAATATTGTACCTGTTGGACGAGGATTCGAATATCCATATTCATTTTCAGGATCTGCGGGATTCGTAATCATCCTGCCTTTATTTCTATCATTATCGTGACCGCCAAGCATAGCGCCATAACTATCAAAATTATAAACTGTCATAACGTGTCTAAGATCGAAACCATATCGAAAATCTGAATCTAATACACCATTAAAAACCATATCTCCGAGCTGGACATTAGTAGGAACAGCAGCCCCAGGATAATAAACTCTAATTTTATACATTGTACCCAATGTCCAATGTCTAAAAACATGGTAATTGAATAAACCATCTACGTTTTTTATGGATCCATGGTTATCTGTTGACCATCCTAAACTTTGCTTGTCACTATTATCAAATCCTCCATAATACTCAGAGTTGTCGCAACCAAACCAAGTGCTATAATAATTAATCCATCCCTGACACCCGAAATTCGCACAGTCATTTCCTGTATAGTCTTCATAAGCGGGATTATAATTTTCATAATATTGTCCTATATATGAAATTTGAGCATGTATATTAAAAGGAAAGAATGTAAAAATTACAAACAAAAGAAAATATTTACCAGATTTTGAAAACGAATATGTTTCCATAATTTCCTCCGTAGTAATATAAATATATATTTATAATAAGATACAAGGATGTTATTTTTTGACAAATTTTTCTTTCAACAATTTTTCTGCCCATTTTCGTATAATTTCATTGGGATCTTTTGTCATATCCTCCAATAAAGATTTTGTTTTTGGCAAGTTAATATCTGCAATACACGTCATTGCTTTTTTTCTTATTGACTGAACATGATTATTTTTATATATTTCTCTTTCTTCTTCAGTCATATTTTCAAGGAAAGAAATTCTTACATTCCATGTATCGATATTTTTACCACGTACAAAATACTCGAGCGTAGAGAAAATCTTGTCATCATTGCTAATACCTAATTTGACGAGTGCACCTGCAGCCTCAATTCGTACCTCGACAAGTGAGTCTTCAATAGCATTTTTCAATGCAGGTGCTGCCCTCTTATCACCTATATGACCTAATCCCTCAGCGGCGCTTTTTCTGACAGTATAGTACGGATCGTTAAGTAAAAGATCAGTATATACAGCTATTACCATATCAATGGATTCTGAGAGATCGTATTGTACTGCTAAATCTAGAGCCCACTGCGGTCTTTCAGGATTTGTTAGATCCTTTATAACAGAGAGCTCCCATTCTATACGCTTTTTATCAAGCTTTTGTTTTTTTACTTGAGCATAACATGACTCATTTTCTATACTAAATAGCGAAATGATTATTGTAAGCCCGATAAATACTATCAGGCTTAATAATATTGTAATTTTCTTCATGATATAACTCCTTAGTTTGTACTGATTCCAATTTTTGAAGGTTTATATTTTATTATACACCATACCTTCATATTTGTTCAATCATAATGTGAATATTCTGCATATAAACATTTTATATTTTTACAGAATATCTATTGCGTGCAGGCAGGAATGACAGCATCCCGGATTTTTTGTTCTCCGCAATTCCACATCTGTACGCTGTATTTTATGTTTCCGGCGGGGATTTGTTATTTATTTTAATATAGTGCATATTCTTGTCATTCTCTCCCATTATTCCCAATCAATTACCCTATTATCTACACTGTCCTTTGCTGTATCGGTTATTTGCAGTAGTTCTCCGGTTTCGACGTCAACGGTAAATATATCGTAGTATGGATTATAATAACCGGAAGATTCGTCTGATTTTGAGAATGCTATTTTTTTACCGTCAGGAGACCATGAAAAAGAACCTATCGAATTTCCGGGCGGTTCATTGGTAATACGTCTTTCATTTGTACCATCAGACGATATAACATAAATATTATATAGCTTATCTTCATATGAACCCGATTTATCTAACCGCTCAAATGCAATTAATTTTTCATCGGGGCTGAATCGCGGCCAACGATCCTGGAGTTCATTGTCTGTTAAATATACTCTTTCTTCGTTCACAGTATTATATTTAATAATTTCATTATCAGTAGCATCATGTTTTCCTTCATCATTTATAAACATTATACTTTCACTTCCTAATATATATTCTCCTGATATTGATATATCATTTACTTTAAATATAGTTCCCTGATATTTATAATAGAATAGTTTTTCATCTGTCCCATCTACATTTACGGAATAAATAGCCTGACCATAAAATGGCTTAGTAAAAAATATTTTCTTACTATCCTTCGTCCATACTGGCTTTTCTCCATAATAGGTTAATTTACGCACTAAATTCCCACGCATATCCATCAACCATAGCGGCACCATATCATTATACGTGTCAGGCCCCCCTGATACGGCAATTTTTTTTCTATCCGGTGCCCAGGCAACCCAATAATACCTGTCTGAACTGGTATCACCATAATAGAGTGATATTGATCTGTAGAACGAACCGTCAGGTTCAAGAGCATATATTTGATCATAATCTTTATATTTGCTTAATACAAGTATCTTGTTTTCCATTACCTCGTCGTCATTAAAGTCATCGTTTTTATTTTCTGCAGGATTTTTCGTGCAGAAATTAAAACCAATAAATCCAAGCAGCACAAAAACAACAATCTTTTTCATTGTATGTTCTCCTTATTACGGTATTTAAATGTAAAAAAATAAATATTATGACTTTTAAAGAAATGACAAAAGTGGGCAATTAATTTGTGTGCAATTCGATGAGATTTTCGTAACTTTTAATTATTTTCCGTATCCTTTATGCCCTCTTTTATCCCCCTTATCGGGCTAAATAACCATTGATATATGGAACAATAACTTACATATTAAATTCATCAGATACATTTTAATATAAATAAGATTTTTATTTTTGTCAAGAAAAAAAATGAAAAAATTGAAAAAAAATATTATGCGGTTATTTTTCCCAGACAAAGTCCGACCTTTAATAATAAATTGCAAATATCATGCCATAGTTATTTTTATTTTCCCAGTAGGCGGTTCCGACTCCGGCGGAAAAGAACGAAACCGGATGACTGAATTTTTTACAAATTAATCATAAAACTTTAGCGGAACGGGCAATTCGATATCTCATTTATAAGCATAAATGTCTTTTATTTTAATATATTATTTATTAACTTAATTTAACATTTTAGATTTTATATAAGACTTCTTAAGGAAAAGGTGTTAATTTCTGCGTCTTTGCGGTTGAATTAAATGTGCATTAACTATTGTTATCATCATGTCAATCTTACCCTCAATTAACAGTCCCGATGATCTAAAAGAATTATCCATTGACGAACTGCGTACTCTTGCAGAGGAGATTCGCGAATACATAATCGATGTTATTCCCGGTGTCGGCGGGCATTTTGCATCCAGTCTTGGTGTAGTTGAGCTGACGATTGCCCTCCATTATGTATACGATACGCCGCACGATAAAATAGTCTGGGATGTCGGTCATCAGGGATACATTCACAAAATCCTTACAGGCAGAAGAGAGGCGCTGAAACATATCCGCCAATATGAAGGTATCAGCGGATTTTTAAGTCGGGATGAAAGCCGGTACGATGTATTTGGTGCCGGACATGCCAGCACGGCGATCTCATCTTCACTGGGCATAGCAAAAGCACGTGATTTAACGGGTAAAAAGTTTCGAGTTGTGGCGGTTGTCGGCGACGGCGGCATGACCGGTGGTCTTGCATACGAAGGACTTAACAATGCAGGGATCGCCGGTACCGATATTACGGTGATTCTTAACGATAACGCCATGTCGATTTCAAAAAACGTAGGTGCTATCTCTCGATATCTGGTTTCTATTGTTACAAATCCTTTTT
>LJUD01000022.1 GCA_001304035.1 bacterium SM23_31
AGTCTTCCTTTGACTATGTCGTTAAATTCCTCTACTGCAATCAAGCTGAAACAGCATACTTTTCCGTCTTTTTCCCAGCTGATTAATGCCATTTTATCTCCGGCTCGAATACCGGCTTTTTCCCTGACCTCCTTGGGAAGCACCATCTGCCCCCGTTCGTCGATGCTGATGATAGATTCTAGTTTACAACACGAAACCGGCCTTTCTTCCGGATCGCAGCAGGAACTATTGGAATCGGTATCAGCCATTATTTCTCCCTAACAATTTTTAAAAATTTAGTCAGACATATCAGAAATTTCTGATTATGCTGAATAATTTACGTAAAAATTATAAGCATGTCAAGTATTTTTTTGATTGTCCGGAATTCAGATTGGATGAGCCGCCGGAGTGTCATGTGATTTATGCGAGGTTTATGCGAGGCTGCCGTCGTGCAGCTTAATTATCGGTGTGTCGGTGAATTCTGTTGAAATTAATTCCGCAGTTTTTGAATGACACGTAAATACAAGCACCTGGTTTGTTTCAGTGAGCGGTTTCAATGTACGAATTGCCGCCGGGAGGCGTTCATCGTCCATGTTCACAAAAATATCATCCATGATAACCGGCAGGGATTCTTCGCGTGTACTGAACTCGGAAATAAGCCCGAGCCTGACCGCAAAATAAAGCTCTTCAGCAGTGCCACGGCTCAATTCGCCGTCCACGCTCTTGCGTTCATCGTGCCCGTCGATAATATACATGTTTGTCCTGTCCAAAGGTTTTTTAACCTGAATGTATTTCCCGCCGGTGATCACGGTAAAATGTTTTTCTGCTTCTTTCATTATCGCCGGCTGCCGTTCCTTCTCGCACCGCATACGTGCCCGGTCCAAAAGCGTTCTCGCAATCTTGTATACCGCCCATTTTTGTGCTGCCGTATCGAGCTCTGCATTGAGCACTTCTCTCTCGGATAGCTGCAGTGAAGTATCGCTGGAACGTTCCAACTCTTCTATACGTTTATTGAGTGCACCTATTTCCCTGTTCAGAATTTTTCTCCGTTCTTCTAAACCGGTTAGTATTTCTTCGCATTCCTTCTGTTCTCGCTCAAGAACGTACTTGTCTACCGGAAACTCCTGATACAGCCATTCAACCCTGCTTTCAGAGCCGGCGTCTTTTTGAATACGGTTATCCAGTGCTTGAATTTTCTGCCGCAATTCCACTATCCGGGACCAGTCGTCATTCATTTTACGGAATTCATCGCTGTTTTTTGCCCCCGCTTCATCGAGTAAAACAGAACGTTTTTCATCAGCTTTATGCAGCTCGGTTTCTAATCCCTCAATGTCGATCTCAAGATTTTTTAAAGATTTTTCAAGTTCCTGCCGTTTTAGCATTAGGTCTTTGTGGTCATTATATCTGTCATATAAAGTGCCGGCAGTCTCGCCGTAATTCATGTGTGCAGGAAATGTCTCACATGACTGCTCAAGAACTGATTTGGTTTTCCCTTCAAAATGGTCGATTGTTTCTACAATGCGGATTATTCTTTCCTTTAATTTTTCAATATCTTCGAGGAGCTTTTTGGTTTCTTTAATTTCGTTAATTATATCGATAGCCGTTTCAGGATTTGTGTTGGCGTGCAAACCATAATCCTCCTGCCAATTCTTCCACATTTCAAGTACCTGAGCATAACTTTCATTCCGTTGCTGATGTATATTTTCTGCATCGACGCTTTCTTGTTCTATCCGGTCGAATTCTTCTTCCAATTTTTTCAATTCATCATCTTTACGCAACTGTTCCTGACGGTAAAAATTTTTGCCCAATCTCTGTCTTAACAGAAGGTATCCGCCTGCGGCAAGAGAAAATCCAAAAAAATAGGCAATACCCTCAATTATACTCGAAGTTATATAAAATACTGCGCCTGATAAAACAGCAATACCCTCAATTATAAATACATATTTCAGCGGCATTATGGTGTTGCTGTAACCTTTCCATCCCCGTTCATCTATGGTTTTAAGTTCTTCCTGAGCAATTTCAACTTTCTTTTCGCACTCCCTCAGCGCATTTTGCACCCTTTTGGAATCAGATTCCGATTGCTTAATTTCTTCTTCTGTCGTATTGAGTTTCTTCCGGTAGTTCCTTATTTCAACCGGGATTTGCATCGAGGTATCGGATTTTAGCAGAAGGTCGCTGTCCCACTCCGGACCAAGCTCTGAAAGTCTGTTTTTCAGTGTTGTTTCCGCCGCATATAGTTCTTTCTTCCGTTCCGGCAGATCATTTACAGCCTTTACGTAATCTACCTTACTCTCGATCAGGGCTTTTAACTGCGGTCCGGTCTTTATCAAATGCTCGTTAATATTGATCTGTGATAGGTCATTCTCAATATCTTTCTGTTTTTTCTTCGATTTTTCGATTTGTAATTCTGTATGTTCGATGGCATTTTCAGCTTTTTCCAGGTTCACCAGACCGTTTTGTGGAAATGAAGTTATTTCCGGCATCCCGGCTAACGATTTTTTCGCTTCTTGAAGGTCAAACCAGTCTTCAAAAGTCCGTAACAGGAGGCTGTTTTCCCCCTGTTTTTCCTTAAGCCGGCGCAATTCTGATTCTAAAGATTTTAGCTCCAGTTCCTTGCTCTCGAATTCGGCTTTTTTTTCGTCATATTCGGAAAAAGAGCTCTGGCTTTCTTTGAGACGGGACTGATTTTCTTCTATTTGTTTAAGTAATTGATTGGCGTGCGGCTTAGTTCCTCCGGATTTAAACAACTCTTCCATTGCAGTATCGAGCTTTTTATAAACTTCCACAAGATCACTGCCGCCGGTGCCTATGCTTGCGCTGTATATTATGGCATTTATTTTTTCATTTTCCAATGTTTCAAGGCTCTGAAGTTCGTCAAGGCTGAATGCAAAAATATTCCGGTAAAGGTCTTCTCTGGACGCATGAAGACCAATGGGAAGCTGTTCAACTCCAACTTGAATTATGTCGTTTTTATAAATCGAAGAAGTTTCACTCTGGCGTTCTTTATGCCGGTTTACAGTAATCATATCGCCGTTGTTCATACGAATCTTTAGAATGCCGCCAAACCGCCCTCCCCGAAGAGCTGAGTACTGCTTGCGTGTTTTCTGTGTTTTTTTCGGAAAACCAAATAATGTCTGCCTGATAAATGCCATCAACGTCGATTTGCCCGCTTCATTATCGCCGAGAAACACACTTAGCCCGTTGGAAATATTGCCCACTCTGAAATCGTTGAATATACCGAATCCGTGTATGTGTATGCTTTCAATCCACATCAGTCTTTTTCTCCAATTAGTAAATCAAGACAATGGGATTCGGCTTTATCAAGCAAATGTAAAAGTGTTTCATCATCTATCCCGGCAAGAATCTTTTTTGCTCTGGGATGATTGTAGAATTCTGCAAGTTGCCCGCGCAGTAATGTCATCATTTCCGGGTTGTTCCTAATTTCCTCAACAATGTTTAAAAAATCACCGAGAAGGTCTGCGGTTTTTCTGCGTGATTCTATATCGATCTGTTTGCGGGTTTGAATGTCGAATGAGCTCATAAGAACGGGAGGGTCCGATTGCAGTCCGTTTATTTGGAATCGCTCCAGTAATTCTTTAGCATCTTCCGGGTCTTTCAATGATTCGTGGAGCACCCCTCTCCCTTTTAATATTAACCGGACAATGGAAAGGCAGCTTCCTGATTCACTTCCGCAGCCCTCAAACAATGTTTCAACCGCTTTTTCTAAGTCCTCAAATTTGTCCAGTCCGTCAGTGTATATCTCTTCCTGATACCATCTCACATCATCAACCGGAATAAATTCCGGATTAACTTTGCCCTGTTCATTTACAGAAACCATGCAGCACCCGCGGGCGCCGGTTTCATTAATGTGAAGTCCCTGGATGTTTCCCGGATAAACAACGCATGGATTTTGTTTATGCAGTACATTCCTCTTATGCACGTGTCCGAGTGCCCAGTAGTCTATCCCTGAGGGAATTAAATCATCTTTGAGCGAACATGGAGCATACGTTTCATGTTCTTTAACCGTGCCGACTGAGCAGTGCAGTAGTCCGATTTGAAATAAATCGGGTAAGTTAACGTTTGCGGAATCGAAACCAAGCTCACGTGCTTCGGAAATAATAAATTTGTTTTTGGTTAAAGGTTCAAATAGTTTAGCGAGATTCTCTGAAACATCCCGTTTGGAATAGCTTATTCCGTGGATAGCTGCGCATGGTTCGCCGCTTTTTTTGAAAATTTCTGTCTTAACGGTTTTGTCGCTGAATCTATGAACATTTCCCGGTAAATCTATGTTTGACGACCAGGAATGATGAGGATCATGATTCCCATGTACAACGTATACTTTTATGTGAGCCTCAGCGAGCCGTCTCATGCCGTCTCTGAACCGGAGTAAAGCGCCGAGATTGCGGTCGGCGCTGTTGTAAGCATCCCCCGCAATGAGTAAAAAATCGACGTGTCGTTCGATGCAAAGATTAATGAGGTTATCAAAAGCAGTAAATGTTGCGTTCCTGATGCGGTCTTTGATTTCCCTGTCCAGCTCGAACTGCTGCAGCCCTTTGAACTGGCAGTCCAGGTGCAAGTCGGCTGAATGTATGAAGGTGAAAGGTCTCATTTTTCAGTAGAATAGACATTCTTGTCTGTTCATCGGTAGAACAGAAATTAATCGCTTGCCCCTGTCTTTGGGATCTGTTCAGTAAAACAGACATCCCTGTCTGTTTATTCTCTTGTTCTCTGTTGGATCCGCTCAGCGGGATCACCAACAGCGCTGCACTTCAACCCATGTAAATCCTCTTGCTCAACGCGATTTTATCGCAGATACTCTCAACAGCCATCACGAGAGAGTCATACAGCCCGGAGCCTTTACGGTAATTTGCAGCAGCAAGGTTGCTCACGCGTCCGTCCTCGACGAATCCCCATGCTTTTCCCCATTTTTCCCGTTTATCCCGGTCATAAACGCCGATGGCAATTCCGCCGTTTTTCTGAATCATTGAAAAACACGGCACGTCCGTAAAGCCGTCCCCTACAAAAATCATCCTGTTAAATGGAATCCGGTACTGCTCCGGAGCAAGCTTGCGGTTCACCTCGAATGGCCTCCCGGAAAATTCCTCTCCGATTATACCCTTGGAAATATGAAACAGGTAGCGGGTCTTATCGGTAAAACTGACCACGTTCTTCGGAAAGGCAATTTCCCCGTCGTCCGAATAATGGCAGTTACTCGCCCATACTTGTGTGAAATGTTTCCTGATCCGGGTGCTTTCGAGAATGTCCCCTATTCCCGTACTGATTACATAGAACTCGATCTCGATGTTTACATTTTTGCGCTGCGAGAATTCTTCCGCATGATTATGCAAAGTCTGAAAAATTTTAGTAGCACCGGGATAAAAAGTCAACTGCCTGCCCCATTTATGAAAAGCGGTTCGAGTAAATTTTTTAGCGGGGGGATTGCAGTGCGAAAGCTCTATCATATGGTACAAATACGCCGGAACCGGGTCCCAGCCCTGTTCGAGCAGAGGATCGACCGTCTCCTGCCAGAAACGCCGCACGTCTGCACCCATATATGCTAAGAATCCGCTTACGCTGTCCGGCGCAAGCGTGTCGTCAAAATCGAATATTATCGCAATTAGGTCTTTCATGAGATGCTTTTTGGTAGTAATTGGTGTATTGAAATAAATATCGACATCTGAGCATTATCTGGAATAGATTGTCCGGTCCTATAAGATTATTTTATAATATTTATGGTTAAATATCAATAACTTTGTTTAATAGCTGCAATGAAAGCCGGCACATTAAAAATATACTACCTGGTCAATTGAAATTTAACGAAAGTTAATATTTGCCGGTGAAATTTAACAAAAGTTAAAAAGTTTAAAAAAAATTTAACAAAAGTTAAAAAGTTTTATTAAATTAAGCAACAAAATAAAAAATAGAAATAGAAAGGAACAATTTTATATGAAGTACAGGGCTGGAAAATATATTAAACAGCCGTTAGGATATAAGGCTTTTATTCCAGAGACGCTGCCACCCAAACCGGCTGTAGAACTTGATGAGAAAATATATGCTTTATTATCCGAATCTGACAGGGCAATTGCAAAATTAGACGGCATAACGACAGTCCTTCCAAATCCGGACATTTTTATTGCGATGTATGTAAAAAAAGAAGCTCTGTTAAGCTCACAAATTGAAGGGACGCAGGCTTCGTTGGAAGGGATTTTGGAATTTGATGCCAACTTAAAACCCAAGGAAGATATACGAGAAATTAAGGAAGTTATAAACTACATCAATGCACTTGATTATGGTAAAAAGAGGCTTGAAAAACTGCCAATGTCTCTTCGGTTGATTAAGGAAATTCATAAAATTTTAATAAAAGGAACAAGAGGAGAGCACAAGAAACCCGGAGAATTTCGAACCTCTCAAAACTGGGTTGGTCCGCCGGGTGCATCAATTAATGAGGCAGATTATATTCCTCCTCCACCAAATATGGTAATATCAGCGATGGGAGAATTAGAAAAATTTTTACATTCGAAAGATATAATACCACCGCTTGTAAAAATTGCATTGATACACGCTCAATTTGAAACCATACACCCGTTTCTTGACGGTAACGGTAGAATAGGTCGATTATTGATAACTTTTTATTTGATGTGGAAGGGTATTTTGTCAAAACCGTTATTGTATTTGAGTTATTACTTTAAAAAAAATAAAGCATTATATTATGATATGCTCATGAAAGTACGGAATGATGGTGCCTGGGAAAAATGGATAACATTTTTCCTGCAAGGTATATGCGAGACTTCGAAAGAGGCTGTTGTTACTGCAAGGGATATTATTGTTTTGAGAGAGGAATATAAAGAAAAAATCTTTAAACATTCTATTTCCAGTATCTATGCAATTAGATTATTGGACTTGGTTTTTGATATGCCTTTAGTAAATATTAAAATTGTTGCCCAGAGATTGAGTGTTTCTAATGTGACTGCCATTAAACTGGTAAATAAATTTGAAACGCTTGGTATATTGCAGGAAACCACAGGAGGAAAATGGAATAAAGAGTATATAAATAAGGAATATTTAGAAATTATTGCACGTGGAACAAGGGAATAAAAATAGTTTGTTTGACTTAACCGGGAAAATCGCCCTCGTTACCGGCGGGTCGCGGGGAATCGGCAGGGCAATATCGCTTGCGTTTGCCGAAGCCTGCGCTGCCGTTGTTATCAATTACCTCCGCAGAACCTCCGATGGGAGGAGATCGGGCAACTCGTTCACTCGAAAGGGCAGGCGTGCCGGCTGTTCAAAACGAATATCGAGGATGAAGATGAAATTAACAGTGTGATGGATTTTATTGCCGTTGAACTTGCGCCGTGCAGGATCCGCGTAAATGCTATTGCTCCGGGTGTTGTGGAAACCGAAGCCCTCCGGTATTTTTCCACCAAAGGTGGATTTTTCGAACCGTATGCTGATAAAATGGTTCGTGAAGCAAAAGAAAAAATCCCGCTCAAAACACTTACCACGCCTGCGGACGTCGCCCGGTTAGCCCTCTTCCTCTGCGGCGGCCATTCCTTAAAAAATCACTGGCCAGATAATCACCATCGACGGAAAATATTCGCTGCTTGGGTGAAATATTTATATTGATTTTATAAATTTAAAATATGATATTATTTGTATGGGTAAAAACGATTCAAATAATACTGATGAAGAGCATAGATGGCATCATGCCGGCGGGAAATTAATTCATAAAGGCGCTGATACTCTTTCCGATAGTGAACTTCTTTCGATTTTGATTGGTACCGGCATAAAAGGTAAATCCGCAGAAAAAATCGCAGAAGAAATAATATCAAAATTCAACTCTTTTGATGGAATGGCGAATCAACCTTTTGATAAATTCAGGAAAATTAGAGGATTAGGCGAGACTAAAATAATAAGAATTGCAGCGGCATTTGAAATAGCCCGAAGAATTGTGAAAGAGGTTCTTGATGACTATGAAGGATAAAATACCAGCACTCTATGACGAAACAACCGGAAAAACCGAGAGAACGGCAACTGCTGTTTTGATGCATTGGATGCGTGAAATCATAGAAGAGAATCAGCTCGATATAGGATTGCCGGATGTTGAAACCATAGGAAAAGACAGGAAAATGCCGGACATAGTTATCTACGAATCTCTGCGTAGTGTAAATATACTGTGCTTGTTGGAAGCGAAAAGACCGTTTTTTGATGTTTATAATGCGGAATTAAAAGAAGAGGCTCGAGCAAAAGCATCAAAACGGAAAGTGAAATATTTCGGGTTAATTAATTTTAAAAAACTAATATTATATGATACGGAAAAAGTAAATGCATGCATGCCTGAAGAAGAACAGAAAATACATGAATTCAAGTTGTCGGAGATTGAAAGTCTCGATTTTATCGAGCAAAGCAGGTTTAAAGAGCCTATTAAGGAAAATTTATACGATTTTCTAAAAATTCTCTATGAATTACACACCGGTAAAAAAGACATTCCCAAATTGCCTTTAGATGAATTCTGGATAAACTTTCTTAATCAAAAAATTAACATACTTTCTTATTATTATATTGATATAATTGAAGACAAATGCCATAAAGACGTTGAATTCAGAAAACAATTACAAAAATGGTTTGTTACACAAGGATGGAGTTTTTCATGGAAAAATACGGATTATGAACGGGCAGCCCGGCAGACGGCGTATTTTCTGGTTAATAAGATCATTTTTTATAGTGCGCTTTACGCAAAATATCCCGGTGATTTTGATCCGCTTACTATTCCTGAAGAATTTACAAAAGGCTCTATTATCCATGCGTTACTGCAAGGATTTTTTAACTTAGTATTGAAAAAAGATTATGAAACAATATACACCACCGATTTTATCGACGTTCTTGCTTTTCCTGAATCAAGAGAAGTAATGGAAGAAATAAAAAGTCTCGTAAAAGCTCTTAAAAGATACGATTTTTCAGATATTGGTTTTGAGGTCATCGGAAGGATATTTGAGAGACTGATTCCCCCTTCCGAGCGGCATAAATTAGGACAATATTTTACAAACCCGGATATTGTTGACATTATTTTATCTTTTTGCATAAAACACGAAAACGACAGAGTGCTCGATCCTTCCTGCGGCGCAGGAACGTTTTTAGTGCGTGCATATCAATATAAAAAAATGAAAAACAGGCTGCTTTCTCATGAAGAGATTCTTGAAACGCTGTGGGGAAATGATATAGCTAAGTTCCCTGCGCATCTGGCAACTATTAATCTTGCAATAAAAGACCTTGCCGTTGAAAAAAATTATCCGAATATCCTCGAGGAAGACTTCTTTGGAATTCCCGCCGGCAAAGAAGGATTTGACCCGGAACAGTGGCGTAAAAAGCGTGCAAATACACTCAGCATACCGGAAAGGGAGGTCATATATCCCAGATGGTTTGATGCTGTTGTCGGTAATCCGCCGTACACCCGGCAGGAAGAAATGGGCGAAATCTCTCCCAAAAATGCTGAATATAAAAAGCAGACTATTCAGAGATCACTTTATTGTAACGATGAAAAAATAGCGGATATCAACAAGCGCGCCGGTATCCATGCGTATTTCTTCGTGCATGGAACAAAGTTACTGAATGACGGCGGATATTTCGGGTTCATTGTTTCAAACTCGTGGCTGGACGTCGATTACGGTAAAGGGCTGCAGGAGTTCTTCCTGAATAATTATAAAATAGTCGCGATAATCGAATCTAAAGTTGAGCGGTGGTTTATAGATGCTGATATTAACACCTGCATTGTAATACTTCAAAAATGCAAAAACGCTGCAGAAAGGAATGATAATCTTGTCCGTTTTGTTTATTTAAAAAAACGTCTATCGGACATCATTCCGGCGCCGAGCGAACTGCCCGGTGAACAGATCGAGCGGAAAAACAAAATTGAGGATATTATTAATACGATTTTAGCGCATAATAGTTTCTATGAAAGTGAGACATTCAGAATTTATCCAAAGAGCCAGAAGGAACTCTGGGACGAAGGATACGACACTGAAAAAGAAAAATACACAGGCGCTAAATGGGGTAAATACGTTCGCGCACCGAAAATATTTTTTACAACACTCGAAAAAGGCAAGGATAAACTTGTTCCGCTCAAAGAAATTGCCGATGTGCGGAGAGGGTTTACAACCGGTGCTAATGAATTCTTTTATTTAACAGAGGAGAAAATTAAGAAAAAGAGGATTGAAAAAGAATTCTGGATGCATAAAGATAAAAAAGGAAATTGGGAATCGAACAAGGTGATCGTTAGTCCAAAAGAAGGGAAATATGTGGTTATTTATCCTGAAAATCTAAAAAAAATAGTACTTTTTATTGATAAGGAAAATAAACAACTTAAAGGGAAAAGAATTCTGGAATATATTAAACAAGGAGAAGCTAATAAATTTCATAAAAGACCAACCTGCAAATCAAGAAAAAAATGGTATTACCTTGAGTTAAGGCAGCCATGGCCCATTCTATATCCAATGATTCATTATGATAGGCAGACTGTGATTCTAAACAAATTTGGAGTTCAAGTAGACCATAACCTATTTGAAATAAAAACTAAAAGAAAACGAGATATTATACCTCTTATTTGTTTTTTACTATCTTCTTTAAGCATGCTTATAAAAGAATTCTCCGGTCGTGTCAGTCTTGGTGAAGGTGCTTTGAAAACGGAGGGCATTGATATTGAAAGATTGCCTGTTCCTAAAGAATTTGCGAAAGAAGCAAGGGGGTTAATACGCAAATTAACAAGAAAGTTTTCTAATGTTACAATAAATTCAATTTTTGAAGATTTACAAGTCAAAAATCCGGAAGAAGTTACTCTTGACAAGGTAAAACCCGACCGGCGCGAACTTGACAAAATCATCATGGGAGATATTCTGGGTTTTACTGATGAAGAACAGCTTGAGGTTTACCGGGCGGTGGTAGATTTAGTAAAATCGCGCATCGAGAAGGCAAAAAGTCTTGGGAAAAATAAAAAAACAGCAGATGGTATTGATACGGAAAAATTTAAAAATACAATAGTTACGAGTATTGACGAGGAACCACATAAATGAAAAGGATCGGGGAATATTACAGGGAAACGGTGATGTCACTCCCGAAAAAGGAACGGGAACTGCGGGAATTTGAACATATTTCCGACGAATTAACAATAGAACGCGACCTGTTCGGCTGGCAGCTATATTCTGATAAAAAATACATTGAATGCCGCTCCGAAGAAGAAGCGCGGTATCTAAGAGTGTTCTTCAGCATGGGACTGAACGAGATATATGTTCCAAAAAATGATGAATACTTAAAAAGCATACTTCCCGAATTGGAAAAATTAAAGAAAAGAACGGATGAGATTATTGACGACTACCTCTATGGCATTCTAAGCCGTAAAAAACGCGCTCAAATCCGCCATGCCGTCTATATGGAGATTACGGCGCAAGAAACATGATACTTTTCACACACCGAATAAATCAAATTTTTTATACAATCATCTCCCAATCACGCTTATTGATATGGTAGTGCCATTCTACTCACTTAAAAAATCACCGGACAGATAATCACCATCGACGGTGGATATTCGCAGATAGTGTAATAATTTATACCGGTTGATTCGGCAATGAGGTGAATTGTCTGACGGTATCTTTTTAGGTAACCAATAGGATATAAGCATTTCTTTTATAAAGCCCGGAAGATTTCCGGCATGCTGTTCTCAAGCCATTTTAAAATTTCGTTTACTGCCTTTCTTGCTTCTTTCGCATCTTGTTCAGTGGGCGTAAAAAAATCATCCGGATAGCGAATTTCAACTGCATAAGGCATAAGTATTGCAAGTGCATCGCGCAACTTTTCGGCGGTATTGTTTAACGAAAGGATTTTCTCTAAGATGAGAAACAAATCGTGTGATATAGGATACGGTTTTTTATTCCCCACTAAATATGCTTTGAGCAGTTTCTCGGCTGCCTGTTGACAATGAAAACAAACAGTATCATAAGGGACTTTCTCTGCGTTAAGATTGTTATCGGCATTAAGCAGGTCATTTTTGGCTTTTTGGAACCAAAGTTTTGCGATTTCGAGTTCTTCTGACATAAAGGGTTTTACCTTCTCGTAATACAGACGATACGAAAGAGAAGGGAGACTTTTTCCCTTTCTCTATTTCTTCAGGAGTATAAAATACCAGGTCCATTCCAAAAGGATAGGGTTGAAATAATTTATATAATTTGCGGCTTCGCTTGAATCTTGGCAGGTCGCTTTCTGCAATAATCATCAAATCCACGTCGCTGTTTTTCGAGGCTTCGCTCCGTGCATGGGAGCCAAACAAAATAACGCGTTCGGCATCGGCTGCGATTCCGATGCGCTCCGCAACTTGCCTTATTAGCTGTTTACTAATCATATCTATAATATACTAAAAATATCTTTTTTTCAAATGTGATTTTTATTATACTTTTCGGAGTAGGTTACAAACCTGCTGAAACGAGAAGAGACAGGTATTATTTTCTCTTAATATCTGAAACATAGGAGTTGAATCTAACCAATGCTTCCCAGTCTATTTTTCCATCTTTGCAGAAGTCCTGGCTAAACTCTAAAGTGAATTTGTTGATGATCTGAGCATACTCTTCGATAAACTCCTCATTTTTTTCTTTTGCTTTATACCCTAATGGCTCAATTATCCTAACATACAGATCAGTGTTACCGGATATTAGTTCCCAAAATTTCTGTCCGCAGTATTTGAAGTAATCACCTTTATCCGGCTTATTATCTATGCCGTAACAGCAGCCGTTAATAGCGACAATATTAAGACTCGATTTGCTTGTTCTGAGGACGCGTTTCGCTTTATTGAAATTATCTCTCATCTTTTTTATTTGGCTGCTATTTCCCCAGTTCGGTCCAGACTTTATGGATACTATATATCGTATTCCATCCTTGTCGAATTCCAGGTCGACTCCTTCGGCTGAGGATTTTTTACCGCTATAAACCTTTTCATTGATATAGATTGAAAGTCCCTCTAAAAAATCTCCGAATAAAGTCTCTTCTTGTGAGGACAAATAAGCATCGAGAAGGGTCTTCACAAAATCATGTGCGGTCAAAATATTCTTCGCCTTGAACAAATAGGGATTCTTTCGTTTGAGGACTTGTTTTAGCTTGAGACGTTTCAAGTTTCGTAAACGGCTTGAATGAAAGTACCCTATATTATTTATGACGTACTTTCTTACTTCGCTAATGTTTATTTGCTTCATAAGATTTTCTATTCTCACAGAGAAGAAGCTGTTTCCCTTTTATTTCACGGCGTACCATATCACAATACTCGGCTTCTATATCAATACCAATAGAATTGCGTGCCAAACTTTTCGCAACCCTTAGTGTTGTTCCTGAACCCATAAAAGGATCTAATACCCAATCTCCGACTTCGGTGAAAAGTTTTATAAACCATTCAGGAAGTGATTCCGGGAAAACTGCGCTGTGCTTCTTGTTATAACATTGTGTAGCCATATATAAAACATTGGTAGGATAAACTTTGTCTCGCCCCATCCAATTGGATACGTTCTTCCCAAAGCCGCTTCCTACTCTTGAAATATCACGTTTTAAGTCCGTCTCGCTCAATTTTCTCAATCGCGTTTCTGCCCAGTTACCGACTGGTACCATAACATTATCTTGAAACATCTTGAACTTCTTAGTTTTGTTGAATTGCAGAAGTCGTTCCCAGGCATCTCGAAAGCGGTTTGGCCATTTGCCCGGGTAGCAGTTCTTCTTATGCCATACAAACTCCTCCGTCCAAAGCCAACCTTGCTTTTTCATTTCCATGATTAACTCTAAGACATATGTATGACGTTCGCCGTTCAAAACGCGTTCTTTTATATTCAGAATGAAGGTTCCTGTGGGCTTTAGTACTCTCAAAAGTTGTTCCGAAATAGGCAGAAACCAGTAAACGTATTTGTCAGGATGTATACCTCCGTAGGTTCTTTTCCGGGCATCGGCGTAGGGTGGGGATGTAAAAATGAAATCTATGGAGTTTTCATCTAACTTCTTGAGTTTTTCAGTGCAGTCTCCCATTATAACTTCTGTTAATATTTCCACGGTCATAACTCCATACTATTGAAATAGTTAAATTGAATGGGTTGTGCCAGCTCTAAGTTTATTACTCAATATGGCGGTACCTTTTCTGTATGTAGTTAAGAATCCCTTTTGCTGATCATTACTCAGTACTTAAATATTAATTAACTTTCAATAATGCAAAATATCATACAGATTTGAATGACTAATATTTCAAATACCTCTACAATAATATTACATATTTATTTTTTCCAAGTCAAGTATTTAATAATTGAAATAAATTTGGAGATAATTATCTCTGCAAAATCCAAGAAGTCACTTTATATCTTCGATACCGGTCTGTTTCGGTGCTTGTATTCCCGGGATTTAAAACTTCATACCCTTGGACATGTTGCCTGCGGAAGCTCTCAGGAGTTTATTACTTCAGAGATAATATACTTGTCCGCAGAGTATTCCCACCCTTTCATGCATCCGTAATTATATAAAAAGCGCCCACATTGTTTTATGTGGACGCTTATCGTCTTAAGTCACTCTAAATTATGTTATGTGCGGCAAATAAAATACACTCTGCCGGTTCTGAATCTCACTTTGGTATGAGATATCTTTTATGAGAGCGGTTATTTTCCCAGATTGCCGGGATTATCCTTCTCAATAATTAGCTTCGTCGTCAGGATGGTGCCGCCGGCTGTGAGCCGCACAAGGTATTCGCCCGGTTCGGCAGGGGAAGCGGAACGTCCGCCCCTGCCTCTCATTTGCTGCCCAAACTGCCCTGGCTGCATGTCGGTACGCGGGGGCGGATTTTTGCGGAAATTCCAGAATACCTTACTGATTCCAGCCGTGGGAGGTCCGTCAAAATTCCAAATAACCTCGCCGGTTATGTCCAGAATCTCAATGGTGACGGAATCCGGAATGTCGCGTCTCAGGTAGTACGCAATCGTTGATCCCGTCGGGGGATTCGGTTTGTAGAACCGCTTCTCCGGCACCCACGTCCATTCATACGTGCGCTCCCACTGGACTTCGGGTCTTACGTCGAACAGATGCACGTCCTCTTCCTTAACATCAGCCGTCAACTGCTGCAGTGGCGTGATATTGTCCGCAATCCATGCGCCGCGCCCGTGCGTTGCCGCTATCAGGTCGCCGTCGCGTGGATGAATAACCAGATCATGCACCGGTACCGTCGGAAAACCGGTCATGAAACGACTCCACGTCATGCCGCGGTCGAGTGAGTAATGAAGTGAAAACTCGCTGCCTGCAAAGAGCAGGTCGGGATTTTTTAAATCTTCCCGGACGACATAAATAGAACCTTCGGGAAGGTTGTTCGAAATGTTTTTCCACGTCGCACCGAAATCCTCGGTAACGTAGATATACGGCGCCCAGTCTTCATAGCGGTGACCATCGAGCGCGATATACGCCCTGCCCGCTGCGTGGTGCGACGCTTCGATGCGCTTAACCCAGTAAAACTGTGGTGCGCCGGTAATGTTGGCGTTCAGCAGCGTCCAGTTGACGCCGTCGTCTTTCGTCAGGTAGACGTTGCCGTCGTTCGTGCCTGCCCAGACAACGCCGGGTTCGACCGGCGATTCGCAAACCGAAACAATAGCGCTCGAACGTTCATCGGGATTCGCCGTCAGGTCGGGACTGATTGCCTTCCAGTTATTGCCCTGGTCTACGGTCTTGAATAG
>LJUD01000289.1 GCA_001304035.1 bacterium SM23_31
TATAGGCAATAAAATTTTGCTTTCGAGGGATGATTCGTTTCCTGAAAACACTGTTTTTCTGAATTTTGTTATTTTTAGCCGGAAGGGAAAAAGGTATAATGAAAAAACCGGGCACAATATTTATTAAGGGAGGGAAAGTTGTTTCAGGGCAGACCGCTGCTCAACTCGATGTTCTCATTCAGGGTGAGCGCATTTCTGCAGTAGGCAGTCTGCCTGATTTCAAGGCTGACGTTGAAATTGATGCGGGAGGTCTTCTCGTGCTGCCCGGCGCTGTGGATACTCATGTACACTTTAACGACGTCTTTATGAATACGATCAGTGTCCACGATTACTATACCGGCACCTTAGCCGCCGCTTACGGGGGAGTTACAAGCATCATCGACTTTTCTAATCAAACTCCCGGTGAACCATTAATAAACACCATCAGAACCAAAAAAGATGAAGCTGAAGGAAATGCCATAATCGATTGGGGTGTGCATCCGGTTATCACGCAGCCGACGCCTGAGACTTTGGATGAGATTCCGCACATAGTGGAAAGAGGAGCGCCGACCATCAAGTGTTACATGACCTACCGCGACGAAGGGCTTATGATAGAAGATGAGGATTTAAAACGCATTTTAAAAAAGCTCCGGGATGCCGGCGGTATGTTGATGGTACATGCAGAGGACAACGATATGTTAGAAGAAAACGTTCACCGTATGATTGCCTCAGGTTTAACACAGCCGGTCTATCATGCAAGGAGCAGGCCACCGGAAGTCGAGGACAAAGCCATCCGCCGCTGTATACAGATTATGCGGGAAACAGGAGGGAGGCTTTTTATTGTTCATTTGGCTTCCGCTGATGGAGCCGAACTTGTCGGCGCCGCACGGGCTGAGGGTTTGGACGTCATCGCCGAGACATGTACACATTATCTTGTCTTTACCGATAAAATGCTGGAACGTGATGACGGCGTAAAATGGATTTGTTCCCCGCCGCTCAGGAGTAAATCGATCCAGGACAGGCTGTGGACGGCTCTGCAGGATGGACGTATCTCGATGGTTACCTCCGATGATGCCGCCTACTCATGGGAAGCAAAGCTCATGGGTTCCGGCCGCTTTGATAAGTGTCCCAACGGCATCGCCGGTATTGAGCCCCGCTTCACTATACTCTATTCCGAGGGCGTGGCAAAGAAACGGATTTCCCTGCCAAGATTTGTTGAACTTGTCTCAACAACACCGGCGAACCTGTTTGGTCTGGCGCCGCAAAAAGGAAGTCTGATTCCCGGCGCCGATGCGGATATTTTACTTTTTGACCCTCACGCACGATGGATAATGAATCAGAAAACACTGCACATGGCAGCCGACTATGCCGCTTATGACAATATTGATGTAACAGGTAAAATTGTGAAAGTCTTTTCCCGGGGAGAACTTATTATCGATGGAGACCGGTGCCTTGCCGAAAAGGGAAGAGGACGCTATCTCCACCGGAAGCTCGATTTTTCCCTTCGTGCGGGAATATGATAGAAAGACAATGCAGATAAATAAATATCGAATCATCAGGTAATAAACCATGCAAAAAAAGAATAACATTCCCATATACTCCGGTGCTTCTCCGGAGCAGATAGCAGCCGGCTTGAAAACGCTCGTTGATTTTCAGGATGAAGGATTGCCCTTAGAGGATTTATCCAAACTGGTTAATGAGCGTCTCATTCCCCATTTTGTACAGTACGACCTGCCTGAATTCCAGTCTATGTTTAATGCTTTCCCGGAAAAAGGGGCGGAATTCGGTGCAAATATTGCGCTCAAATACAACCAGGGCGTTACGAACTGGCAGGTCTCTCCGGGTGCCGTTATGCTTGAGGAATTATGCTGCAAGGCTTTATGCCGGATCTTCGGACTTTCCACTGATTCCGACGGCACATTTATGTACTGCGGGACCTATGCAAACCAGGAAGCACTGTATATGGCACTTCACCGGAAAGCTGAAGAGTATGGGTTTGATTTTGCTGAAAAAGGGCTGCAGGGATTCGCAGACCCGGACCGTTTGGCGGTAGTTACTTCCTGCGATGCGCATTTTTCCTTGAAACATGCAGTACGTATGATGGGACTTGGTGAAAAGAGTCTGGTGCCCCTGCCTGTCGATAAAAACCGCCGTATTGATATTAGGCGTATGGAAGAAACCTTACACGAGCTGCTAAAAACAAAGGATATTTTTTGCATAGTTGCTACTGCCGGTACGACCTCTGCCGGTTCGATTGATCCCATCCTCCCGATTGTAGAATTATGCGGGAGATCAGGCGTGTGGCTGCATGTGGACGGCGCCTACGGTCTGGCTTACAGCCTTGTTCCTGAATGCAAGAAGTTATTTTCCGGCGTGGAACATGCAGATTCAGTGTCCTGGGACCCGCACAAACAATTCGGAGTTCCCATTCCCAGTTCGCTGCTTTTTGTACGCCGCAGGGAAGATTTTAACCGGATGGCGGTTTACGGCGACTATTTTAACCGCAAAGACGATATTGAACCCAATCCGGGACTGAAATCCTCTCCGTCCACACGCCCTCTTACTGCTCTTTCCCTCGTTACTTCCATACGTTACCAGGGAATGGCAAAAGTGATCGAGAGGCTTCGTGCCCCGCTCACAGCAGTCAAAACCGCAGCCGATTATCTCAATACTCAAGCCGATGTAGAAGTATGCCACCAGCCCGATACCGGGCTTCTCTGTATACGCATCATCCCGGAAGAATTTCCGGAAGAACAACTCGGTCAACTGCAGATATACATATACAACAGAATCAAAAAAGAGAGAAAACGTTCAATTTCTGTGACAAAGTTAGATGATAAAACTGTCTTGCGTTTGGTGGCGATTTCGCCGTCGGTTACAAGCGAAGCATTGATGGAAACTGTATCGAATGCACGAAAAATGGCAGGTGAATATCAGGTTTAATAATTCCGTGGCGGATATAAATATATGAAATTGATTATATCTTTCAAGTTTGACAAAATACACAGCCGTTTGTCGTTACACGATTGGATTTAAGCAGAAGGAGTTATTTGGTGTTGGAAAAAATCCTGGATGTTGCATCTGAAATCGACCTGATTCTATGGGGACAATGGACGATGATATTTATTGCGTCCGTTGCCGTGTATTTAACCGTAAGGTCTGGTTTTTTCCAGGTAAGAAAATTCGGATTTATCTTGAAAAACACCTTCGGAAAAATCTTTGAACAGACGGAATCCGATGAAAAAAGTAAAATCACTCCTTTTCAGGCAACAACCACAGCTTTAGCAAGTACTGTCGGTATGGGAAACATCGCGGGAGTTGCCACTGCTTTATCTGTCGGAGGACCGGGAGCAATATTCTGGATGTGGCTGCTGGCGCTGTTTGGAATGATGTCAAAAACTGCCGAGATAACTCTCGCCGTACACTATAGAGATATTGATGAAGAAGGTAGTCTGCACGGCGGTCCGATGTATTATATTAATAAAGGATTGGGATGGAAATTTCTTGCTCAAATATTCAGTATCGGGGTGCTCATTAATGCTGTTTTGAGCGCTTCTCTACTGCAGTCCCACACGGTCGGCAGGGCTTTTCTGTCGAGCTATAATTTTAATCCCTACATTGTAACGGGAGCGATGGCTGTAACCACAGCTTTCGTGGTCATAGGCGGGATCAAAAGGATTGGTCAATTCTGCGTAAAGCTCGTCCCTTTCATGTCTGTTATATACATTTTTGGCGGAATGACGCTGTTTGTAATAAATTATGCTCAAATCCCCGAAGTGTTCGGCGCTATATTCAAGTATGCATTTGCGCCGGCGCCGGCAGCCGGAGGGTTTGCAGGTGCGGCAGTCGCTGCCGCTATTAAAAACGGTATGGCAAGAGGAATGCTGTCTAATGAAGCCGGTCTTGGTACAGCTCCGATGGTGCATGCAAACGCAGATACGAAACATCCGTTTCGGCAGGGAATCTGGGGCGCATTTGAAGTTTTTATAGATACAATTGTTATCTGTACGATAACGTCATTTGCCGTTCTTTCAACCGGAGTATTATCAAGCGGAGATTCGGGCGTAGAGTTGGTTATACAAGCTTTTTCATCGGTATTCCCCGCAGATATTGCGAGTACATTAATCTCATTTTGCATACTTACATTCTGCCTTTCAACACAAATAGGATTTTTTATTTACTACGAGACTGCGATTGTTAACGTATTCGGCAAAAAAGCAATGAAATTTTTAAAATGGATCTACTTTGTTCACTGAGCGGTGCATTCTTTAAGCTGATGAGGGATTTTCTAAGTGATAAAAATGAATATGCAACAGCGAAAATCGATGTTTCTAAAGAATATGTAAAAACGGCGAAATAAATTAAACTAAAAGAATTGGTATATCATGCGAAAGACCAAGGTAAGTAAAAAAATCGACAGAATCTCATTCCAATTAGGCATGATCAACTGCTTTGCGGAAATGGTAGAATGCGGTGTAAAAAAACTGGCATTGAGCCCGCCGGTTACTCCCGAAGACTATACGGTAATCAAAGACGCCTCCGATGATATTGTAAAGGGTTTCGGAATTAAATCCTATTTAGAAAAGTCGTTACTCGTAACAGACCTCCAGTCGCCGGAATTTACAAAAGGGAAATGGACTATTCTTTATTACGAAGATGACGAAGTACTCGAAGCATATCTGGCATTGAAAGAGAAGAAACATCACCTTGAGCAATCAGGCGGATACGATAAGACCGCCCGGCAGGAGATATCGAGAGCATTTATGAGGCTGTTGAGTTATCCGGAAGATAAAATAGAGGAAAAACTCTCAAAAAAGAGCCTGCAAGACCCGTATATGCTTGTGAAGGAATAACGTTGTAAAACCATAAATACCAAACTTGTGATTATAAGTATCGACGCTTGTGCCATGAAAATTACCCACTGTATTATGAAACTTTCTACTGTCTTTATAAAGATCGACTCCGTTATCTTAAAGATTAATCCTTTCATCCTGAATCTCGATCCTGTCATCCTGAGTCTTGATCCTGTCATCCTGAATCTCGATCCTGTCATCCTGAATTTATTTCAGGATCTGGTTTGCTCGGCTATCCCGAAGGTTCAGGATTCACCTCGCCGAATTCATACCTGCAAAGTAAAGAACACCTTTGCAAGTGGAATTAACACTTTTTATAGGGTCAAAAGGATGGATATTAATAGAGTTGAAGAAGTTGTTATGTAAAGTATAAAACCGTTTGCATTTTGCTCTCTGTTGGTGTTGTCACCAACAGAGAAAAGTTAGTAAAGGATGTATTAAGAAAATTTTATGCGTGAATCAGTTTTGGAGCACAACAATGAAAATCCTTATCATAAATCCTAACAGCGACCCGGAAATGACCGAAGCAATCCGGAGAACCGCTGAGAATTTTGTTGACAGAGAATGTGAAGTCGTATGTGAACCGACACCGGGAGCACCAAAATTCATCGAAACGTATGAGGATGAAATCAAAGCTGCGCAGGGAATGGTCAAATTGGTTAAAGAAAACGATAATACATTTGATGCGTTTATTATTGCATGTCACTGCGACCCTAATCTTGATGCCATGAAGGAAATTACAAAAAAACCTGTCGTGGGTATCGGAGAAGCCTCAATGAAAATAGCTTCCATGCTGGGACACCGCTTTTCTGTAGTTTCAACCTCTAAACATTCAATCCCGAATAAAGAAGCACTAATTCGGAAATATCATCTTCAGGAATTACTTGCCTCGGTGAGAATGCCGCAGGAAGAACAAGATGTAATGAACGAATCCGGCGATGAAGAAAAATACTTGCAGGCGGCAAAATCAGCCCTCGAAGAGGATGGGGCGGAGGTCATCGTGTTGGGTTGTGCAGGAATGACGGGATTAGATAAGCGTTTGGAAGCAAAACTCGGAGTCCCGGTTTTAGACGGGATCGTTTGTGCATTGATTATCGCTGTGGGATTGGTAAAATACGGTGTTTCAACAAGTAAAATCGGAAGGTATAATCCGGAATATTAATTACGATAATAAAAAACCGTTCATAATAATTTCAGGGGGTGATTCCAATGAAGCAAAAAAATGTAAGAAAATTGACTTCAATCCTGCTTTTTTTGGTCGTCTGTTCTGTTTTACTGTTTATACGGCAGGTTACGGAGGCAAAGCAAGGCGGTAATCTCCGTTTTGGCATTAAGTTTACAGAAGCACGGTCTCGAGAACCATTAGATGGACGTTTACTGTTAATGATTTCTACAAATGACAGCGGTGAGCCCCGATTCCAGATTAATGACGGTGAAAATACGCAGTTAATTTTCGGGATTGATGTAGATGGTCTTGACCCGGGGGAAACGTCTGTTATCGATGGGAGTGTTTTTGGTTATCCCGTAAAAAGCATTTCTGAGATTCCACCGGGGGAATACACGGTACAGGCGCTTTTACACCGCTATGAGACTTTTCATCGTTCCGGCGGTTATACTGTAAAGCTGCCGATGGACCGGGGTGAGGGACAACACTGGAACATGGCGCCGGGTAATTTCTACAGCACTCCTAAAAAAGTTCTAATCGATCCCCAAAAAGATGAGATTATTAATATTATTCTCGATCAAGAAATTCCACCGATCCAAGACCCGGAGGATACAAAATATATTAAGCATATTAAAATCCAGAGTGAGCTGTTGACGGAATTCTGGGGCAGACCGATGTATCTTGGCGCATGTATACTCCTTCCGGAAGGTTTTGATGAACATCCTGAGGCGCACTATCCTCTTATTATCAACCACGGTCATTTCCCGTATACTTTCGGCGGATTTAGGGAGACGCCGCCGGACCCGAACCTTAGACCTGAATATAGTTCAAGATTTAATTGGGAAGGATATAATATTACCCAACAAGAATATGCCTATAAGTTTTATCAGTATTGGACGGCACCGGACACTCCGCGAATGCTTATTATACTAATTCAACACGCAAATCCTTATTATGATGATTCCTATGCGGTGAATTCAGCTAATCTGGGACCCTATGGAGACGCTGTTAACTATGAGCTTATTCCGTATATTGAGGAGAAATTCCGGGGCCCGATCCGATCGATTTTCGGGCATATACGGTCGTTGATATCTACAAGGACAAAAATGCATATTATATTGACGAACAGTGGAAGCGCACACCGAGACCGGGGAAACGGAACTGGCTTGGTCATATCAGTTGTACACTTGAACAGACAAATCACCGGGAACTCGTTCTTGGGACGCACTCCCGTTCAGGAGACCAGTGGGATATATGGGAGGCAGTCTACAGCCCGGTTGGTGGTGATGGTTATCCGAAGCGAATATGGGACAAGCTGACCGGAGAGATTGACCATGAGGTCGCTGAATACTGGCGTGAGAATTATGACCTTCGATATATCCTTGAACGGGATTGGAACACACTCGGTCCCAAACTTAAAGGGAAAATACATATTTACTGCGGGGATATGGATAATTATTATCTTAACAATGCTGTTTACCTTACGGAAGAATTTCTCGAAAGCACAGAAAATCCTTATTATGATGGGGAAGTGGACTATGGAGACAGGGCAGAACACTGCTGGAACGGCGATCAGGAAAGACCGAACGCAATCTCACGGTTGAGATACCACCAGATGTTTATCCCAAAGATTGTAGAGCAAATTCTTAAAACAGCACCACCGGGCGCGGATTTAACAAGCTGGCGATATTAGTTGAACATTTTTTAAGTGTATATGAAATTAGTAAAGAAATAATTTGCACATTTCAATACTTCAATTGACACAGAACCAAGATGGGTGAAAAAATGCTTGTAAAAATCAAATATATCTTTTAATATTCAATAGTTATTAAAAATTACCTTTTTTAGCTTAGAGTCAAGTAACGCAAGATTTCATCGTTAAAATCTTAGTATTATATGTTTTATGTTTCGAGCTAAATTTAGTAAATTTATCAAAGTTCAGGCAAAAATTAACAAAATATTTTCGGACACTTCTTAGTCTGAAATATTCTCTCGCAAAGTCTCAAAGACCGCAAAGAAAAAATAAATAATTGTTATTATTTAAGATAGATAGAAATAATTATTTTTGGGATCTAAGAACTTTGCTATTTTATTCTATCCCGAAGTTTCGGGATAATAAATTGTTTTTACTTAATATAATGCTTGCTTTTTGAAATTTTATGAATAATCCAGGTTAATAACAATATTGGAGGTTAAAAAAATGAAATTGAAAAAAGTAGTGATGACAATAATTTGCACGTGGATTCTTCTGTTTGGTATACAGTATAACCTTGTGATAGGGCAGCAAGTCAACGACTGGGAAAATCCTGAAATGATAGGACAGAATAAGGAGCCCGCTCACTGCACCCTGATGCCGTATCCCGACATGCAGACCGCATTGAACGGTATGCGTGAAACCTCACCGTTTTACAAGTCGCTTAACGGCAAATGGAA
>LJUD01000290.1 GCA_001304035.1 bacterium SM23_31
AGTTCCTCCTTACATTGGGTGACCTAAGTTTAACAATTTATCGGAGAAACCACAACTTATTTCTACATGCCATTTGTCCAGTTTTAAAAAAAACAGTACAAATAGGAGTTATCATGAAACAAAAAAAGCAAATATTTATTTCTATTGTTTTTATCGGCATTTTATTAATTTGTCATAACCTTGTAATCGGTCAAGACTCTCTGGACATTACCCATGGTCCTTATTTACTGGAGCCCGGTGAAAATTCCATAACGGTCGTTTGGTTCACCAGCAAAAAATGTGTTTCATGGGTTGAATACGGGACAGGTGAAAATTTACAGAGTTTTCCTACGTACGGGAGCGTGGTTCAGACCGCAGTCAGCAGCCGTCACGGATTGATTGATGCGTATACAAACGCTCATAAGATACGTATTGATGGATTAGAATCCGGACAAAAATATAGATACCGTCTTTTCTCAAAGGAAATCGTGCAATTCAAGCCGTACGAAGTTACGTTTGGCGGCAGCATTGCAAGCGGCGTTTATCAATTTGAAACTCTCGATACAAAAAAAGCGGCATTTTCATTTGGAGTAGTCACCGATATACATGGAAGTTCAGCGAGACTGGATACTTTGCTGCAGACGTTTTCATGGAACGGTATAGATATGATGTTCTATGCCGGAGATTGTTTAGATTGGTTTGAAGATGAAAAGCAGATATTTGAGGGATTTCTCGATGTAAGTGTTGACCGGTTTGCGAAAGAAATTCCTTTGATATATGTCAGGGGAAACCATGAGACAAGGGGTAATTTTGCTCGAAACTTAATGGACTATTTCCCTCACTCAAGCGGGCGGTTCTATTATTCTTTTGATCATGGTCCCGTCCACTTTATTATACTGGATTCCGGTGAAGATAAACCCGATTCACATGCAGTATATGCAGGTCTGGTTGATTTTGACCGCTACCGTGATGAACAGGCGGCGTGGTTGAAAGAAGATATTCAAAGCGAATCTTTTAAAAAAGCGTTGTACAAAGTTGTATTTTCTCATATGCCGCCTGATGAAGACAGCAGGGGATATGGAGAACAGTATCTGGGGAAGGTATGGACTCCAATTTTAAATGAAGCAGACATTGATCTTTTACTCTGCGGTCATAAGCACCGTTTTTCCCGGATTGAACCTATTGAAGGAAAAAATAAGTATCCCATTTTGATATTGGGAAGAGATATGATTATAAAAGCCGATGTTTCACAAGAACGGATTAGTGGAGTCATAACACGCAGCAATGGTGATGTATTGGATAGATTCTCAATCCTGCCGAAAAATAAATAAACAATTTCGGGATATTTTCATTACGGGATTGTAATTCGGGAATTGGTTTAATCCTATTGAGGGAAATCATTTTTGTTATTTCCGGTCATTTAACTTTTTATAAAAACATAACATGCGATAATCCGGTACGGTCATTTATTTGAGAGGAGAAAAATGTATTTACCGTGCAATCGTCGTGATTTTTTAAAAACTTTAGGTTTGGGTGCTGCGGCATTAGCTGGTTCAGGAGCACTGTTTTCCTGTTCACGATATTCTGCGGATAAAAAGCTGAATTACATAATAATTAATGTCGATGATTTGGGCTGGACGGACGTGGCGTGTTTCGGCAGTCGTTATTACGAGACGCCCAATATTGACCGGCTTGCTGCACAGGGTGTCAAATTTACCAACGCTTATGCTGCATGTGCTGTGTGTTCTCCGACACGGGCATCGATAATGACCGGTCGCTATCCGGCAAGGATTGGTGTTACTGACTGGATTCACCATCTCGACGCCGAGGCGGTAAAAGCCCTCGAATCGGGGAAAAATCCTGTAGAATATATTGGGGAAAGAAACAGACAGCTTCTGTGCCCCCCGAATCCGTACTGGATGGAACTGGATGAAATTACTATTGCTGAAGTTTTGAAATCCGCCGGGTATGTTACATGTCATGTAGGGAAATGGCACCTGGGATTTGAATCCTGGTTCCCGGATATGCAGGGATTTGAAATCAATATCGGGGGTACTGAAATAGGTCAGCCCCCCACTTATTTTGATCCGTACTATTTAAGTGAGCTGAGACCAAATATTGCAACGCTTCCGCCGCGAAGAGAAGGCGAATACCTCACAGACCGTGAGAGTGATGAAGCTGTAAACTTTATCAGAAATCATGCAAGCCGGCACTTTTTTCTTAATATGTGCCACTATGCCGTCCATACGCCTCTTCAAGCAAAAAGAGAACTTTATGACAAGTATAAAAACAAGAAACCAACGAATCACAAGAATCCGACGTATGCGGCGATGATTGAAAGCGTCGACCAGGCGGTTGGACGTATTTTGGATATACTTGACGAGTTGAAGCTGAGCGATCGAACCGTTATTATTTTTACCTCTGATAACGGCGGATTACTGGAGTTTTCTACGGATAATGCTCCGCTCCGTGCCGGAAAAGGTTACCCGTACGAAGGCGGCATACGCGTTCCTCTGATTATTCGCTGGACTGGTGTGGTTGATGCAGGTACAGTCTGCAGCCTTCCGGTTACAAGCGTTGAT
Source organism: bacterium SM23_31 (assembly GCA_001304035.1). Classification (GTDB taxonomy): domain Bacteria; phylum SM23-31; class SM23-31; order SM23-31; family SM23-31; genus SM23-31. The sequence goes on from LJUD01000290.1 coordinate 2,562, forward strand.
TATTTTCCGACTATATGCGAATCTGCCGGATTGAGTCTTCCCGTTGACCGGGCTGTCGATGGAGAAAGTATAATACCGTTGTTAAAACAGACCGGCTCGCTGAAACGTGATGCAATTTTCTGGCATTTTCCTCATTACCGCGGGAGAGATGTCGTACCGTACAGCATTATCAGAAAAGGCGGCTGGAAATTGATAAAACAGTATGAAAGTAAAACTTTTGAATTATTTAATTTAGAGGATGATCTCAGCGAAAAGGAAGACCTGTCAGGTAGAATGCCTGAAAAGGTAAAGGAACTTGATGCCGAGTTGACCGCCTGGCTTAAAGAAACGGGCGCTAAACTGCCGAGGAAAAATCCCGAATATAATCCCGGTGCAAAATAAAACAAGATTCACCTCCAAATGTCGTAACCATCGGCAATATTCTGATGCTGTAATTAGGGTTGTGGTATATGCTTTCTGTTCAGAAAAAACTTAATTCTGTTCTGGTCAAACCTGCCGGACCCGATTGCAATATGACATGTACGTATTGTTTTTATTTAGAAAAATCAAAGCTGTTTTCTGATACAAAAACGCATCGGATGAATGAAAATATTTTAGAAGAAATGATTAGGCAGGTAATGTCGCAAGGTGAGCAGCATATATCTTTTGGATGGCAGGGTGGAGAACCGACTCTGATGGATTTGGCATTCTTTGAGAAAGCGGTAGAGCTTCAGCAGCGCTATGGTCGCAGCCAGTATGTCGGCAACGGACTTCAAACCAACGGTATTCTAATAGATAAAAAGTGGGCGGCTTTTTTAAAAAAGTACAATTTCTTGGTGGGATTGTCTCTGGATGGTCCCGAACATATTCATAACCGCTACCGGTTTCTGCGGAGTGGCAGGGGTTCCTGGGAACAGGTAGTTGACCGGGCTAAGCTCCTGATGGATTCCGGTGTGGAAGTAAACGCCTTAACCGTCCTGAATGATTACTCGGTTCAATTTCCCGAGGAGGTTTATAACTATCATAAATCGCTTGGTTTGAATTATATGCAGTTTATCCCGTGCGTTGAATTAGATCCCGAAAATCCAAAACAGACTGCATGTTTTTCGGTCTCACCCGAAAAATATGGTGAATTTTTATGTAAATCGTTTGATTTATGGCATGCCGACTTTGCCGGGAATACGCCAACCACGTCGATTCGCTATTTTGATTCGGTCTTTTATAATTATGTGGATTTGCTTCCGCCTGAATGCACATTATTAAATAGATGCGGAATTTATGTTGCCGTAGAGCACAACGGTGATGTGTATTCGTGTGATTTTTTTGTCGCACCCGAATGGAAACTCGGCAACGTTATGCAAAACAACTTAATAGATTTGCTCAATTCTAATCGTCAAAACGAATTTGCTCAAATGAAGACGGCGCTTTCTATTGATTGTAAGGAATGCCGGTGGCTGCGATACTGTTGGGGAGGTTGTATAAAAGACCGTTTGCATAATCCCGTGGTTCAGGAACGTTGAGCCCCGAAATAAAAAGAAAAGCCGGTCGTAATGATCCCTGTCCGTGCGGCAGCGGGAAAAAATATAAAAAATGCTGTGAGAATGTTTCTTAAAAAAATGGTTTATTACGCTAAAAAAATTGAATTTTAGGGAAATAATGAAGGTAAGCTTAGGAATTTTTACAAATCGGCTGGTAACGCTGGCGGCAGTCTGTCTCATTCTGACGGTCGCTGTGGTAAGTGCTTCGTATGCCCAAAAAATTACTAATCAGCCGCAGCTGCGCGTGCTCACTTATAATATTCACCACGGGGAAGCTATGGACGGGAAGTTCGATTATGAGCGCCTTGCCCGGGTGATTACCGATCTCAAATCCGATGTCGTTGCACTGCAGGAAGTTGATCGTAAGACGCGCCGGTCGAGCGGCGTCGATCAGGCGGAACTCCTTGGCAAACTTACAGGAATGAATTCGGCGTTCGGAAATGCAATGTATTTTCAGGATGGAGAATATGGTGAGGCGCTGCTTTCCCGCTTTCCGATGGAAGAAATCAAAGCTCACCATTTGCCGTTCCGTCCGGGACAGGAGCCGAGAACCGCTCTTGCTGCACGGATTAAACCCGGTAACGGACTGCCCGAGTTCGTATTTGTCGGGACACACTTGTGCCACCAGAGCGAGGCAACGCGCACTGAACAGGCTCAGCAGATTAATAGGCTGTTTCCGGCAAAAGAGGGGCTGCCCATCATCCTTGTCGGCGATCTGAATTCACGCAGAGGCAGTGACGCAATGAATGAACTGCTTGTTGAGCGGTGGGTAGACGCAACGGCGCCGGAGTCGAGGATCGATTACATTCTTTTGCGCATCGGCGACCCGTGGCGTATTGTCGAAGTAAAAATTATCGATGAAAGAGTCGTTTCCGACCATCGCCCCGTGTTGGCAGTATTGGAATGGCAGGGAAGCCGGTAATTCAAGACTTTGAAACGAAATTGCTGTCTTAAATAAACATAGCTATTATGGAAAAGTATGGTGACCCATGGACGTTTTTACTACTAACTTCGGTACGATTGACTGGATCATTGTATTGGTTTACATTTGTATTCCTGTTGTAATTGGCATATTAGTCAGAAAATATGTCCGCCAGTTGAGTGATTTTATTGTTGCAGGCCGTTCGCTGAGGCTGTTTATTGCAATCGCCACTATGACCGGGACTGAATTAGGTCTTGTTACCGTGATGTATAATGCGGAGATGGGATTCTTACACGGATTTTCTGCATTTCATATAGCAGTTATCGAATTCTCCTGTATTCTGGCAATTGGATTAACCGGATTTATCGTTTATAGATTGCGGCAAAAGAAAGTCATGACAATCCCGGAGTTCTATGAAGAACGATTCGGGAGGAAAGTACGTATTGTCGGAGGGACTATATTAGCACTGGGCGGTATTCTCAACATGGGTCTTTTCCTTCAGGCGGGCGCACGCTTTATGATGGGCGTAACCGGGTACAGTAATCCTGCAGGGCTTCAGCTTTTCATGTCGGTCATGTTGATCATGGTACTAATTTATACTGTTCTGGGAGGAATGGTGTCGGTTGTTTTGAATGATTTTTTACAATTTGTTGTTTTATCAATCGGCATGTTGATCGGTTGTTATTTTATTATTGTTAAAATCGGATGGGGAAGTCTCTTTGAAGTACCAGCCCCGGTCGATACCGGCTCCTGGTTCAATCCGGTTGCAAAGGGTTCCGAGTTAGGTCCGATTTATGTTATTTTTATGGTAGTACTGAGTCTGTCTGCCGGTGCTTTATGGCAGTCGGGAACGCTCCGGGCATTGTCGGCAAAATCCCCTAAAGTTGCCAAGCAGCTTTATACATGGAGTTCCATCTCGTATATGGCGCGCAGGGTCATTCCTATGTTCTGGGGAATATCCGCTTTTATTTTTGTATCTCAGACACCACAATTATTAGCTGCATTCCAGGGACCGGAACCGCTGAATTCTCAATTTGGTATGCCTATTTTTCTCGCCAAGGTGATCCCGAGTGGATTTTTAGGATTATTGGCTGCAGGAATGTTTGCCGCATTTATGTCAACCCATGATAGTTATTTGCTGAGCTGGAGTTCTGTAATAACGCAAGATATTATAGCGCCTTTAAAGAAAAACAGACTGTCCGACACAATGCGCCTTCTAATAACACGAATATCGATTGTTTGTATAGGACTGTTCCTGCTGATATGGGGGCTCTGGTTTGAAGCTCCGGTATCACTCTGGAATTACATGGCGGTCACCGGAACAATCTATCTGGCTGGAGCTTTTACCGTAGTAGTTGCAGGATTATACTGGAAAAAAGCCAGTACGACCGGTGCAATGATCGCATTGTTTGCAGGGCTGCTCGCAATTTTAGGGATCGGTCCCTGGACACAAGGCGAAAATGTTTCATGGTATTTGACTGATAAATTCTTTGGAGTTACGGCTTTTATTATCGCATTTTTAGGTATGGTTGTCGGCTCTTATCTTTTTCCGGACAAACAAAAATTAAAGGAAGCGGGCTAATGAACTGGGAATTTTTATGGAAGTTTATTTTAATTTTCACTCTTTCTACATATTCGGTCCTTGTCGTCATTGTGTTTTTCGGTGGCTTGAAAAATATCGTTGACATGTTAAAAGACCTCAAGATGCCAGCCGACCAATCTGAATGAACTTTGGTTTTTATATAACCGTAATCGGTTTTCCCTGGCGATCCCGCTTAGCATGATTTATTTCGCCATTTGGAAAAATACAGGCAATTGTAAAAAAAATAGTAGGTTGGTAATCCGGAAAGTATATAGGATAATAAAAAAGTAATTCCCAGTAATTTTTAATTGATTTTGTTTTAAAATATAGTTATTTTAATAAAATTTTGGAAATTTTTACAGAAATTTGCATCGGACGCATGCTAATTGATTAATTTGTAATAACCGAGGGAATTTATTGTATTTTTACTTAGCTGATTTCATATACAAGAGGTCGGAGGTTCAAGTCCGTTATCGCCCACGAAATGTATCATCCGTATGTTTCCTGATTTTTATACATATAAAAAGTGAAAAATTTATTAGAATTTGATAATTTTTTGGAAAAAATATAAGTAATGCCGGTGATTTTGGTACAATGGAAACAAAAATAAAATCTCAATTGTTAGATAAGCAAGGTCTCGAAGAGACAATTTCGCGAATGGCAAAGCAGATACTCGACGAAAATCCGGATATTTCTAACATGGTAGTAATCGGCATGAGAACCCGGGGAGCCCACCTTGCACGCCGGATATCTGAAATAATTTTTAGTACACGCGGGATCCAATCGGCACTGGGCTTTTTAGACGTTACGTTTTACAGGGATGACTTCCGCATCAGATTGAAACAACCTAATGTTCAGGTGACAAATATTCCATTCTCAATCGATGAAAAAAATGTTGTACTTGTTGATGACGTACTATTTACCGGCAGAACTGTCAGAGCGGCACTGGATGCACTCATGGATTTCGGAAGACCCGCACTTATTCAGCTTGTGGTATTAGTTGATAGAGGGCGTCGGGAACTGCCGATTCAGCCTAATGTTACGGGAAAAATCTTTAAAACACTCCAAAAAGAGGAAATTCAAGTCCGTATGGAAGAGGAAGACGGGGAAGACGGAGTATTTTTGGTAGAAATTGTATAGGATGAATGAAATAACCTAAAATAAGCGTATGAAAAAAAAGCAAAGTTATTTTTTGCGCAAACACCTTCTCGGTTTAGAGGATTATACAAGAGAAGAAATTACTCATATATTAGATACAGCCGACTTTTTTCGTGAAGTACTTGAGCGCCCTATAAAAAGAGTTCCGACACTTACCGGCGTAACCGTCGTAAATCTCTTTTTTGAGTCATCTACAAGAACCCGTATATCATTTGAACTGGCGGAAAAACGGTTATCTGCCGATACTGTAAGTTTTTCAGCGAATACAAGCAGCATTTCCAAAGGCGAGTCTCTTAAGGATACGGCAAGAAATATAGAAGCCATGAAGATTGATATGGTTGTTGTTCGTCATTCATCGCCCGGTGTGCCCCGCTTTCTATCCGAGATTCTCGATTCATCCGTCATTAAT
>LJUD01000023.1 GCA_001304035.1 bacterium SM23_31
AAAAGTCAGCCGAATTTTGTTTATGATTCAATAAAAAATGACGAAGAAAAGCATGAAATCAATCCCGCTGTCAGCGGGATAAATAATTCTGAAATAACCGGAAACCGATCAATAAGTCCGAAGTATTTTATCGATTCCGGAGAGTATGCGCACGAACTATATAATACTCCGGTAATTACAATGCCGATAGCGGAACTGATTGAAATTGCACAAAGTAGCCGGCACGAAATTGTAATAGATGAAATATTTAAACCGGAGACCGGTACAGAAGTACATTTCACCCTTAAACCGGAAGAAATATCTCGAGCAATAAATCAATTGCTAAACCGTGTTATCGTACAGCCGGATAAGCATCTGTCCGGGCACAAAATTATAAGTGAAGGTGAAATTCCTGAAAATGAAATTTTCGAGCCTGTAAATGGAGCTTTTAGAATATATTTGAAGGATAAACCTCAAATTTCAACACAAGAGCAGGCTTCGGAAGATTTCATTGCGCCTGATGATGTGAAAAAAACTATCGAAATTGCAAAACCGGAATATACCGGTGGGAAATCCGTTTTAGATGCGAATAAAATAGCAGAAGCGATTTTAAATTCATCAAAAGTCAAATATGTATCGAAAAATAATTCCGATTTCATACCCGTTGAGATTAAACTTCACGAAGAAACGCTTCCGCTTGTCGGGCAACGGGCTGCCGTTGTTGATTATTTTTCCACAGAAGGTGGATTTTTTAAGAAAACGTGGATGGATAATATGACCGGCGATGCCGGGAATTCCTCTTTTCCACCGGAGGCGGATTTTTCAAAAAAAGCTCCGCTGAATTCTCTTCCGAATGAGATAATGAGGGATATACAAAAAATTCAGGTTGAAATTGTACTGCCTGAGCCTGTTAATTATGAAAATAACGCTGATATCAATACACTTCATATCACCGGCAAAGAAAACAAACCGGCTGCCGGTATTTTTCAATCCGACGTACCCGGGCGCATTATGAATGATACAAGTATACCGGGAATAAATACACAAGAAATTCCTCAAAATGAATTCATATATGCTGGTACAATTAAAAAACAAGAAGGCATTGCTGAAGAAACGCCTGTTCATTTTGTTAAATCGGGTATTACACAAACAGATAAAGAATATATTATAACACTCAATAGTAGTGGAATAGAATTAACAGGTGAAAGAGAAAAGACCGGCATAATACAGGAAGATAATAACGAAGCTAAGAATGCAAATTCCGGACCTAAAGCGCCCATTCCTGCGGATTCACGGATTATAATCGAAAAAGAATTCATTATGTCACTAACACTGGAGCACTATAATGAATCTGAAGAGATAAAGGTCCCGGTTAAAATTCAAACGGAATCTCAAACGCAGCCGGCGAGCATAAAGCTTCCGGTGAGTACAGTAAATGAAATTCTGAATATGCCTCCTGCAGATAGTAAGAACGATAAGACGGAGATGATTGTCCGGAATGGTAAAAAGCCGCTAAAACCGAGTGATTTTGTTGAACCTTCAAAAAAAGGAGATTTTGTTTTTTCTGACAAAGTCGGATTTTTCAAAAAGGAGATTTTTGAATCATATTCGAATACACAAAACAATAAGTATATGCCTGAAAGAAATGAAACGGTCATTCTCCGGATACCGGTAAAAACCTGTCAAATAGGTGCGTGTAATTCGAGTGAAGCCGGAGTAAATGCTTCAGACGAATTATATGCTGATACAATATTGAATGAGGATAATATTATACCTGAGAATGAGCATAGTAGTACTCAGGCTGCAAAATACAAATCGGTTCACATGATTAAGAATCCGGCGCTGGAGACGGTACAATATCCCGGTAAACCGATTGATGAGCATGTCCGGCTGCCGGAGCAAATTTCACTTGTCATTGAAGAGCAGCAGGACAAGGGGGGAATGAAGATACAGGGCATGTTCATCTTGAAAGATCCGGAAAATACCGGGCAATCTGCCGGTGCGCAATCAACAGAGAGCACAGGAGAACAACTCAATAACGAAAACCGGTTACAACAGGCTCAAGGATTAGAAAATATCGGAAGCGGCAGCGGCGGCAGGAAACAGGATGCTTTTCCTGAAAAAGAAGCAAATAGCCAGGCTAAAGCTCAAAAACAGATTTTTGATATAAATACAGGGAAAGGCATTGCAATTCACAGATTTTTAGAAGTCAATGCAGTAAATGAGGGAACTCCGGGAACGGAATACTCTTTACCGATATGGGATGTTGATGAATTAGCGGAGCAAATACTGAGACAGGCTAATGTAAGCATGAAAAAAGGTTCATCGGAAATGCGCATTCAGCTTGTACCGCCGCATCTTGGTAAAATGTTGCTGCGCATCGAGGTTGAGAATCAGAAGATGGCAGCGCTTGTTCGTGTTGAAACTCATGAAGCTAAGCAGTTGATCCAGGATAACGTACACCTGCTCCGTGAATCTATGGCAGAACGCGGCGTTGATATACAAAAATTTGATGTTTTTGTTCAGCAGGATTATCAGGATTACATGAACAACTCCCGCTGGATCGGGTATAACCGCCAATTTGAACGCTTGGACAGGCAAAATTCTATGCCAAACGATAATACAAATGCTCCGTTAATTACCGGTATTTATCCCGAAACTTCGGGAATAAGACAATTTGGCTATAATACTATGGAATTGATTGCATAAGAAATGACTAACCATTACAATATAATATGCTAAGGAGAGTTTATGGAAGCAATATCCACAATCGACCAATTACTTTATCCGCAAATACAAGAAGCACCTGTAAAACCGCAGGGGTATCTTGATAAGGAAGATTTTTTATTATTACTCGTAACCCAGTTGCGGTATCAAAATCCTCTGGAGCCGCTTGAAAACCAGGATTTTGGTGCGCAGCTTGCGCAATTCTCGTCATTAGAGCAGCTGACAAACCTTAATGAAACGATGGAAAATACTCAACAGACGAATCTGGTTTTAACACAGTCTATCACAAATTCATTATCTGCTTCACTGATAGGTAAGAGAGTTCTGGCGGTGAATAATAGATTTTATCATATTTCGCCTCAGCATGATAAACTTAATTATGGTTTAACAGGTGCTGCCGAAAATGTGATGGTCAGAATTGTCACACCCGCAGGTACGGTCCTGTATGAAGAAGAATTGGGAGCGAAGCCGAAAGGCGAATATGAGTTTATGTGGGATGGCTGCGATATTAATGGGAATCTTGTTTCAGACGGGCAATATTTGTTTGAAATCTTTGCAGAAGATAAAAACGGGGCAAATGTTGCAGGCACAGCGATGACTACCGGTACCATTACCGCCGTACGTTTTCACGATGGGAACGCTTATTTAATTGTCAATAACGTAGAAATCCCTATAAACGAAGTGAGTGAAATCTTACCGCCTTTGGGAAGTAATAATACTTAAAACTAAGTTATTGTTTACAAGGAGGATAATTTAAAAGGGATATTAGAATGAATCAAATCAATGTACAGCATATTAATTTTTACGGTGGGCAGGTACAACCGCAAAAAGTTGGTCATGTTCCCGAAGAAACGGGAAAGTTCCGGAATCTGCTTGAGCAGACTATTGCCCGGCAGGATGGAGTTAAATTTTCATCGCATGCGATTGACAGGCTGAGTTCAAGAAATATTATACTCGGTAATGAGGATATTAACCGGCTTAACGCTGCAGTGAACAAAGCGGAAGAAAAAGGCAGCCGTGATACATTAATTTTAATGAATAACACAGCTTTTGTGGCGAGCATCAAAAACAAAACAATAATCACTGCAATTACAGATGATCAAATGCAGGATAAGGTTATAACCAATATCGACAGTACGGTTATCGCATGACAACAGTGAGAGATATGCAAGCAAGATGTTACATATTGTTTTTCAAAGACAACACGGGCAAATATTTAGAAAAATGATTTTACCAAGAAAAAAACAAAAAATGACAGGGCTGGTCCTTTGAAAGGGAGCCCTGCCCCGTTGAACGATTGAGACGGGGATTACCTTAAATTCTAAATCAATGGAGGTAATGTATGGCAATTTCAAGGGCATTGTTTTCAGGTGTATCCGGTTTGCAGGGCCACAGTGTGATGATGGATGTTATTGCGAATAACATCGCAAATGTCAACACATTTGGTTATAAAAGCAGCCGGATTACATTTGAAGAAACCTTCGCATTTATGTTGCAGGGCGCCAGTCGTCCGCCGGGAGGGGCGGGTGGTATCAACCCGATGCAGGTTGGTATAGGTTCGTCTATCGGTAGTGTTGATGTATTGCACACACAAGGTGCTCTCGAATCAACCGGTGTTATTACCGACCTTGCAATTCAGGGAGAGGGATTCTTTATCGTGAATGATGGTCAAGAACAACTCTACACTCGTTCAGGTGCTTTTCAGTTTGATGCAAACGGCAAACTGATTAATCCGAATAATGGTGCTGCTGTTCAGGGGATTCTTGCCGATGCGCAGGGAATCATACCGGTTGGTACTCCGATTGGGGATATTCAACTGCCGTTTGGTAAGAAATCGCCTGCTAAATCTACAACATCAGTATCGTTTACAGGTAACCTTAATGCAGGAGAAGAACCGAAAGGAACTATGCTTCGGTCGAGCTCTATTTATGCGAAAGAAATCAGTGGGAGAACTGCTCCGGGAAGTAATTCAAATGTCCAGAATCTGCTGGCATGTAATTCTACAACGGGTGTAACTACAGTTCTCGGAGGTATTACTCCTAATACTACAACAGTAACGGTTAGCGACGGCGTTGATAGAAATAGTGACGGCGTAATCGATGTTGATGATAGCTTTGTATTCACTTATGTTGAAGTTAACACTGCAAGTGAATTCGACTTTCATTCGTTGCAGGACCTTGTTGACGGTATTAATGCTGTTTACGGTCCGACCGGTGAAAATACTCTTTCTGCGGCTTTGGATAATGATGGTGTAATAACATTTACCAGGTCCGATTTAACTAAAGGTTTATTGATTACGAGCACGAACAGTAACATGCAGCGGGCACTGGAATCCGCCAATAACAGCAGCTCGACGATTGCAGCCTCTACGACAGATGAATTTTCACACAAAGCAGACAGTTCAGACTTGTTGACAAATCTTCGTAATGCTCAGGGAGTGGATATGGGTTTAGATGTCGGCAGCACGATTAACCTCACGGGCCGGCTGGGTGGTAAAGTGATTCAATCGTATCTTACATTAGCCGTGAGTGCGACTTCAAATGTCGGTAATTACGCTGAGCAAATAAGACGCGCTTTTGACATTACTTCCGGGTCTGTTGATCTAAATGGTAATAGTCGGTTAGTAATTACCGGAGATGGTGGTATTGAAAACGAAATAACCGCAGTGAATATTACTGCCGTTGATTCAGGTGGAAATGACGTAACTAATTTTAACGCCATTTATGACAGCACTCCGAATAATTATATCGAAGTACAAAAAGCTGAGGATGTCACAGGAGCCGTTTCCGCAACGTTATTTGACTCTTTGGGACAGCGCCATGTAATGACATTGACTTTTACGAAGGACGCTAAAATTGACAACAGGTGGACCTGGAATGCAACAATGGCTGGATCAGCAACACCCTCGGGCGGTGAAAGTGGAGTCATTACTTTTGCAACTGATGGCTCACTTGCCAGCTTCGTTTTTGATGGAGCAGCCACCTCATTTCAGTTTGACCCGAAAACAGGAGCGGTTAATCCGGTTACTATTGAAATTGATGTCGGAACGGAAGGATCGTTTGAAGGTATTACGCAGCTCGGTTCCGATACGTCATTGGTCGCAAGTGATCAAGACGGTTTTGGTCTGGGTGAACTGAGTGCTGTCTCTATAGACAGGGAAGGAAGGATTGAAGGGCAATTTACAAACGGGCGCACACTTTTAATAGCCCAATTATCTGTGGCGGCATTCAACAATCCGAGCGGTCTTTTGCGGATTGGAGATAATGCTTTCCAGCAGTCGGCAACATCTGGTGTGCCAATTGTTGGCGCAGCAGGAACGGCTATAAGGAATAAAATTATTCCCGGTGCTCTGGAACAATCCAACGTAGACCTTGCTCAGGAATTCACAAAAATGATTGTCGCACAGAGAGGATTCCAGGCTTCGGCGAGAATTATAACTGTGGATGACCAATTACTGACCGAAGTCGTTAACCTGAAGACATAATAACGTTGTCTTGATAAATACGGTTTGTTCGGCAATATTTTCCACCTAATTATGTCTCATTAGGAAAGAGTTGACTATTCCTCAGACGTTGGGGAATGCGCTCAAAAGGTAAAAAAAAATCCCCCGGATTTTTCACTGGGGGATTTTTTTATCCCGTTAATGTAAATTAATATTAAAATTAAGGTTAATTTATAATTTTTTTACTTTTATTCTGGCAAAAATATTGTTATAATATCGGTAGTGATTTATAAAACTTTAATATTTTAAGTAATTTTTTTTAATTTGGCAGGAAACTTGCAACTCAATAAAAATAGTCTAATAAAAATAAAGGCAAAATGATAACCGTTACCAGAATAAATAAAAAAAATATTGTAATCAACGCAGAACTGATAGAATTTGTTGAATCCACTCCTGATACGATTATTACGACTACTACCGGTAAAAAAATTATTGTTATGGATACAACCGAAGAGGTTATCCGTAAAGTAATCGAATATCGGCGGCTCTGTTTTCCGGAAAAAAGGTATAAACCACTGACCGAAGAAGAACTGGAAATGTATAATCTGAAGGCTTAGTATTTGTGTGTGTAACTTTTTTAAATAACGTTTCTGTAATGAAGTCCTGATATCAAACACAGTAACGCCGGCAGAATTTTACAAAAATACTGTACGTAAGGAAATTTTTGAAGCTGTTGAAGTAACCGGTTAGTAAGTTTATTCAGCAAGAAGCTATAAGATTTCGGCAGTCAGCTATCGGGTTTCTACTAAAAGAGAAAAATTTTAGCATTTTAAGAAAAAAAACTGACTGCTGATAGCTAACAATTATAATCTGGGGATAATTCCTGTAAGTACAAAAAAATTTGCCGAACCGATAAAATAACCAAATAAAAGTTATTAGATATCTAAGGTGCGTTCATGGATATAACAACTATTTTAGGACTGGCATTAGGTCTTACATTTATCTTGATTTCAATGTTGCTTGGCGGCTCACCTGCGCTGTTTATCAGTGCTCCGTCTGTAATGATCACTGTCGGAGGCACAATCTCTGCGGTTGTCATTAGCTATAATATGAAGGAATTGTCCAATATTGTCAATGTGATGAAGAATGCTGTATTTGTAAAGGAAGAATCACCTCATGATATAATTGCTCTTTTGGTAAAATTTGCAGAACGTGCCCGCAGGGAAGGTATTCTTGCCCTGGAAAAACAAATGGAAGACGTACAGGACACATTCTTAAGAAACGGCGTTCAATTAGCGGTTGACGGAACAGAACCAGAACTGCTCAAGGATATAATGGAAACGGAGCTATACTACCTTGAAGAACGTCATAAGAAGGGGCATAGTCAGATGGATTCTTTCGCCAATTTAGCTCCGGCATGGGGTATGATCGGCACCCTCATCGGGCTGATTTTAATGCTGGCAAATCTGAGTAATCCTGACGCACTTGGTCCCGGAATGGCGCTTGCTTTGATTACGACGTTCTACGGATCTTTAATGGCTAATCTGGTTTTTATCCCGCTCTCCACGAAACTCAAGGAACGAACAAAAGAGGAATTATTAATTCGGCAGTTAATGATTCAGGGAATACTTTCCATTCAGTCCGGAGATAATCCCAGGATTGTTGAACAGAAATTAAATTCTTTCATTGCACCTAAGGACAGGATGTTAAGAGAGGATTAAAAATGCCAAAGAAAAAGCCGGAAGAATGTCCGCCGAAAGGTGCGCCCGCATTTATGACTACGTATGGAGATATGATGACGCTGCTTCTGACATTTTTTGTTTTGCTAATATCGTTTTCATCTATCCAGGAAGCAGAGTTCCGGCGGGCTATCGGGTCTTTCCGGGGAGCACTTGGAGTAATGCCGTATGAACAGTCTATTCTTGAATCAAGGATTGTTCCCATTCCCGGATTAACGAACTTGCAGGAATCGGAAATCATGGAATCAATCGTTGAGTTCCAAGAAGCCGCTGCTGAAATGGATATTGCTGAAGCAGTTAAACTTGAAATTACGGAAGAAGGAATTCATATTACAATCGGCGATACAGTATTATTTGAATCCGGAGAGGCAAAACTCAAACTCAGGATTTTACCGTTATTGAAACAAATAGCAGACCTTGCAAGCGGTTGGGATAATACTATTCATATATCCGGTCATACCGATACCGACCCGATTTCAAATATTGAATTCCCATCTAACTGGGAGCTTTCATATGCCAGGGCATTGGAAGTCGGAAAAGATTTTATGCGCAATGGAATAGAAGAGGGAAAAGTTTTTATGGAGGGTTTGGGCGAACATCACCCCATAGCTGATAATGTGACACTTGAAGGTAAAGCAAAAAACAGGAGAGTGGAGATTTTTATTCGCTATGAGAGGGAAACAAAAATTCCCGAAAAAGTATCGCAAACAATAAAATAATTGAGGAGAAATAAATGGAAGACGAACTCGACCAAGAGGATATGGAAGAAAAAGTTGGCGAACCTAAAAAAGCAAAGCGCAAGGGTGATCCGTTAAAAAAATTTATCATCCCCGGCATTATGGTTGTTGCTGCCTATTTCTTGGTATTCCATGGTCCAGGAAAAAGGTTTTTAGGTGAAGAACCTGCTGCGGTCCAAGAACAACAGAAGCAGTATGATACGGTTGATACGGAATATTTTGAAGAATATGTATTAGAGGATTTTATTTATACCTTATATGATGAGCGGGGAAAAATCAGGAATTTAAGTGTTGACGTTACATTTATGGCAGAGACAAAAACACTGGAGGAACTTCAAAAGCGGCTCGGGTTGGTAAAAAATATTATCGGACGTGAAATCGATTTTATGCATAAAAATCATGAATATGAAATTAAAGAGATGCTTAAACAGGAGTCAAAAGATACTCTCAGTGTTAGAATTATGACTCGGGTAAATTCATATCTTCCCGATAAAGAAAAATTAGTAAAAAAATTATATTTAACAATAGTAACAATGTAAAGGATTACATATGGCTGAAATATTATCACAAAAGGAAATTGATGCGCTGCTTTCATCCGTATCGAGCGATGAAAGTCAGGAATTAGGTGAAGAGATTGAAGAAGAAGTCGGGATAGAGGGCAAAGCGGCGAATGTTTATGATTTTAAGCACCCGAACCGTGTTTCAAAAGACCAGTTGCGGACACTGCAGACGATTCACGAAACATTCGCAAAAACGTTCAATGCATATCTCGCTGTCCGGCTCAGAACGATTGTTGATATAAATTTAATATCTGTTGACCAGCTCCAATATTCTGAGTTCATCCTTTCAATATCCGATCCGAGCTGTATCTACATTTTTAGAGTTGAGGAGCTTAATGGTGTCGCAATTTTAGAGATAAGCCCTAATCTCGTTCTCTATATTGTAGACCGCCTGTTTGGCGGAAAAGGTGTTGCTGCGGAAGAAGCCCGTCCGATAACGACGATCGAGCAGACTATCATGAAAAAAATTATCGAAAAGTCAATGGAAAACCTTTCGACCGCCTGGCAGCAGGTGGCTCCTCTGACATTTATTCTTGAAGGCTTTGAAAGTAATCCCGACGTCGTGCAGATTGCGCCGCCCGGTGAAACGGTAATCACGATTTCTCTGGAAATCAAGATTCAGGATACTTCCAGCTTGATGAATATCTGTTTCCCATATCTGATTCTTGAGGATATTATTTCAAAACTAAATGTGCAGCATTTTATTTCCATGTCTAAAAAAGAATCCTCGGAAGAGCAGGCATCCACAATTCGAGAGCGAATACGGTTTTCTTCACTGCCGGTAGTTGCATATTTAGGGAGAACGGAAATAGTGGTAAATGATATTGTGGATTTAAAATTGGGTGATGTTGTCCGCCTGAATAACCGCGTCGACGACTTAATGGAGATTACTGTCGGCGGAAATAAAAAGTTTCTGGGACGTCCCGGAATTAAAAACAAGAGAAAAGCGATTAAAATTATCAGAAGCGTAACGGACGATGACATTGAAGAACACGAGTTAGTATAAGTGACATTTCAATAATACAAAAAGGAGTCAAACATGGCCGTAAAACCGGAAATAGCAGATTATATCAATTCCCATGCGGAAATGGTGATTTCCGAGGCCAAAGAAGTAGTTGGAACAAGTACAAACAGAAAGGTCGAAATTGAATTGCAGGATGTGGATGAATTCAGTTTTGATGACCTTTCTTCCTGCTATAAAGAATCGGTCGTGGCAATAGAATTTAAGCTTGCAGGCGCTCCGGACGGTAAGATGCAGTTATTTCTTGATAAAGTAACCGCTGCCCGTATCGGGTCTTTGATGATGATGGAAGATGAAGATGTAGAATTTAGTGATGACCACATCGATGCAGTAAAAGAAATGACCAATCAGATATTAGGTGCTATTTCGACAAAAATGAAAGAAACGGAGGATGTTTCGGTATCTTTTAGTGAATTGAATGGACAGGAAGTCGAGCTTAGTGCTGATATGTTTGAGCAGCCCGACCTTATTGTATCAAAATTCGGTTTCAAGATTGATGAGGATGAACCAAAAATAATTACTACTGTTTTTGCACCGGATGCAATAGAAACCCTGATGGAGGGAGGAGTAGAAGCGGAGACATCTGTCGAGGAAGGTCAGGAAGAAGAAACTGAAGTCTTAGAAGAAGCTGCTGCAACCGCAGAAGGTGAAGAGGAGAAAAAGGAAGCCGGCGAAGGTGAAGAGGAAGCAGAAGAAACGGAGGAAGCCGTTGAAGGTGAAGAGGAAGCAGAGGAAGAAGCAGCGGAGGATAAATTTGATATTTCCGGAGTGCTTGACGGCGAAGAAGAAAAAGAAGTTTTAGAAGAAGAAGAAGAGGTCCCTGAGGCGCCTGTACCTGAAGTGCGGAAAGAAGTTTCCGACGTCGAATTAAAATTCGAATTCTTGATGGATTTGGCCTTCAATGTGTCGATTGAATTGGGGAGAACAAAAATGCTTATCAAAGACATTCTTGAGCTTGGTCACGGTTCTGTAATAGAATTTGACAAGCTTGCGGGTGAACCGGTAGACCTGTTGATAGGTGATAAAAAAATCGGTGAAGGCGAAGTTGTCATATTAGATGAACATTTTGGTATCAGGATAACTAATCTTGTGCATAAAGCCCAATTATTGAGAGACATCGGCGCAAAGAAAAGCGGCTTTTAAAGCATAATAACAGGATGCAAAATGTACAAAAGATTTTTTGAAAATTTGCATAAAAAAAAGCAAAGTTTTTCATTATCATGGTTGGTTTTAACTATAATTGTATTTGTCTTATTATTATTTTTTACTATTGCTTCAGGACAAACCGCCGCCCGGGATAGTATGAACCGGACTGCTTATGAAGCTCAACTTCAGGATTCACTGGCAGCGGCCGGTCAGGAACATTTGACATTTACATTTTCGGAAGGTAATCATATAAATATCGCAGGGCTTGTTGCGAAAACAGTCGGTTATTTGTTATTGATTGTGGTATTGATCCTCGGGGCAGTTTATGTGCTTAAAAGATTTGTATTTAACAGAAGAGAATTTTCTGAGCATAGAAGAGCAATAAGAGTTATAAGCTCCACGTATATTGGTCCGAAAAAGTCTTTGATGCTGGTGGAAGCGGCGGGACGGCTACTGTTGTTGTCCGTAACCGATACCGGGATGAATTTAATAACCGAGTTAAAGAAGGAGGAATATGAGGAGTATTTGCAGCACGAAAATGCAGAAAAATCAGTTTCCGATTCATCCGGGAGGCAGTTCGGTGAGGTATTACATAAGTTTTTAAAACGGCCGAAATCATGAAAAAAAATATTTTTACAATAATTTTTTTCGTTTTTACGATAATTATTTTGGGAGAACACCAATTATTTGCACAAAGTCAGACACCGCTGCTTCCGAAAGTATCGTTGAGTATAGACAAGGCGAAGGAACCGGGAGATGTGGCTATCTCCCTGCAGATTCTCGCCCTTATGACAATACTATCGCTGGCACCCGCAATTCTCATTCTCACTACCTCGTTTACAAGAATAGTCATTATTTTTCATTTTGTACGCCAGGCACTCGGAACACAGCAGATGCCTTCAAACCAGATTCTGATTGGATTAGCGCTCTTTCTCACGTTTTTTATTATGACCCCTGTATGGCGGGAGGTCAATGATAAAGCGATTCAGCCTTACCTTGCGGAAGAAATCTCGGACGTCGACGCATACAAAACTGCTATAAATCCGGTGCGGCATTTTATGATGAAGTTGACACGTGAAAAGGATTTGATGCTCTTTATGCGGTTTGCAAGCGAAGAAAAGCCCTATTCTCCCGATGATATCCCTTTACAGGCGCTCGTTCCGGCATTTGTCGTTTCGGAACTGCGCATTGCATTTCAGATAGGGTTTCTGCTTTATGTACCCTTTCTCATGATAGATATGATCGTAGCATCGGTGCTTATGTCTATGGGTATGTTAATGCTTCCGCCGATTATGATTTCGCTGCCGTTCAAGATTCTGCTTTTTGTTCTTGTAGACGGCTGGTACTTGATCGTTAATTCCGTTGTTACCAGCTTTGGGTAATAATAATAAAAATTAAACGCAAAGCACGCAAAGAAAAAAGAAAAATTATAAAAAATGCAATAATTCTCTGAAATCTCTGCGGTTAAAAATTTCAGATGAACCTTAAATAAAAACTATAATAAGAGAAAATAATTGTTCAAAGGAGCGGGGCTGTGACACAAGAATTTGTAATTTCAGTAGCTCAAACTGCCGTATATACCGTGCTTTTGGTGTCTGCACCGGTGCTGGGTCTTGCCTTGATTGTTGGTCTGGTAATCGGTATCTTTCAGGCGGTAACTTCTATCAATGAAATGACGTTAACATTTATCCCGAAAATCGTTGTGGTTATTGTGGCAGTGGTGGTGTTTGCGCCGTGGATACTAAAGATTATGCTGACATTTACCATCGAGCTAATGAATAATATACCATTGATAGCGCATTAGCATGGAAATTATCAATATTACTTTTCATCAGTTTATTGTCTTTTTCATCGGATTTGTACGGATTGCCACAATCTTATCCACGGTTCCGGTATTCGGCTATCAATCAATACCCATTCCCGTTAAAGCAGGACTGGCGTTCTTTATAAGTTGGGTTTTGTTTCCGATGATAGAGGCGGGGGATTTTTTAATTCCCATTGATTTCCTCCCTTTTGTACTTATGGTACTGCGGGAGATACTTGTTGGTCTCATTATAGGACTTGCGGCGAATTTTTTGTTTATCGGCATCCAGATGGCGGGAGAATTAATCGGCATGGATATGGGTTTTGGCATTGTGAACATTCTTGACCCGATGACCGGTGAACAGGTTTCGATAATAGGTCAATATAAATATGTTATCTCACTTTTGTTATTTTTAGCGATTAACGGACACCATTTTTTACTTAATGCATTGCGAAGCAGCTTCACCGCTATCCCGTTAGGGACTGCAAACTTTACGCAATTGATAACGACGAACATCATCAGAATGAGTACCGATATTTTTAAAATAGCGCTGCAGATAGGAGCTCCGGCATTAGTTGTGTTGTTTCTTACAAGTTTTGTTATGGGAATAATTGCCAGGACTGTACCCCAAATGAATATCTTTATTGTCGGTTTCCCTTTAAAAATTTCAGTCGGACTGGTAATGATATGGATTTCGATTCCATTATTTGCTTACGTGTTTGTTAAACTAATGGATAATTTTGAAATTTCCGTATTGAGAATTATACAGGTAATGAGTTGATAAGGACATTATTGTATGGCAGAACAGGAAGAAAATCAACAGGAACGGACCGAGCCGGCGACTCCAAAGCGCAGGGAAGATGCGCGGAAAAAAGGAACGGTTGCCAAAAGCATCGAGGTGAGTTCCTCTGCAATTATTCTGGTTTCAATGCTGTTTTTTTTCTTTGTCGCTGCATACATGGTTAATGCGATGACCTATTACAGCCGGGTTGCCTTTGAAAATATCGACTCGGTTTCTCTTAACGCAGATAACATGCAGGCTTATGTACAACTTGCCGGGTATGTTTTTATAAAAATCATTTTACCTTTTATTGTTACTATTATGGCGATAGGATTAGCAATTAATTACCTTCAGGTAGGTCCGCTTTTTACGCTCGAACCGTTAAAACCGAAATATTCAAAAATTGATCCGATTGCCGGTATGAAACGGGTTTTGTTTTCACGTAAGGCTCTTTTTGAATTCGTAAAAAACATATTTAAAATAACTCTTGTCGGAGTAGTAGCGTATTATTCAATTAAAGGTGAAGTAGAAGATTATGTTCCGTTAATAGACCAATCGGCTGCACAATTACTCGTATTTGCCGGTAAAGCAGCCTTTATTTTGGGAATTAAGATAACGCTTGCGCTGGTTTTCATATCGATTCTGGATTTTATATTCCAGAAATTTGAATACGAGCGAAGCATCCGTATGACGAAGCAGGAAATCAAGGAAGAATATAAACAACTGGAAGGTGATCCGCATATAAAGGCGCGCATTCGCAGCATTCAGCGGGAAATGGCGCGACGTCGTATGATGGAAGAAGTGCCCGGGTCGGATGTGGTCATAACTAACCCGGTTGAAGTTGCGGTAGCATTAAAGTACGTTCCCGGTGAAATGGAAGCACCAAAGGTCATAGCAAAAGGACGTAAAAAAATAGCTGAAAAAATTAAAGAAATTGCAATTGAACATGATATTCCGATTGTGGAGGATAAGCCGCTGGCGTGGGCATTGTATAAAGCAGTTAATATCGGGGATTTTATACCCGAAAGCCTATTCCAGGCTGTTGCCGGAGTTCTGGCTTATGTTTACCGGCTAAAAAATAAAAAATTGGCATAAGAAGTACAGGTTATGTATTTAGTTCAGCGGTGGAATTTTAAGGGTGTTATCACCGAATCACAGCTTTCAAGTAATGCAACTAAAATGGCCGGGATAATTAAATGTTGTATTTTAGCTAACAGCTAACAGCTAACAGCTAACAGCTAACAGCTAACAGCTAAAAGCTAAAAGCTAACAGCTAAAAGCTAA
>LJUD01000024.1 GCA_001304035.1 bacterium SM23_31
AATTAACTGCGACCACGGCATTGCCGCACAGAGTATTCTTCTCGGCGCTGTCGAGAAAGGTTTTGGCGGGGGTATAATAGCATCAATCAAAAAGGATGAACTCCGTGAAGCACTGCATATCGAACCCCGCTACGAGATACTTCTTGTTATTGCCCTTGGAAAACCGAAAGAGACTGTCGTTATCGATACTGTCGGACCGGACGGCGATATCAAATACTGGAGGGACGGGGAAGGTGTTCACCACGTGCCAAAACGCACGCTAAACGAAATTATTATCGAATAATATTTTTTATTTCCAGGGAACCGTATATTCAGCTTAGACAATGCAACCGGGGAGCGCATATTGAGGCTGATAAAAATCATATTATAACTTATGGATACTATCGTATTCTACTTCTTCTTTTTTTAATATCTTCACTATTTCATCTTTATAATTAATATTAAAACGCAGGGAGATGCCGCAATCGGAACTTAATTGTCGGGGTACGGAAATAAGTTTTACTTTAAATCCTGAATTTTTTATCAGCTTTTCCGTTCTTATTGCCGCACTCGTAGAATAAAAAAGAACAACACCAAAATTCCCGTCCATAAGTTAACCTCTGAGGATTTTTGCTATATCCCCAACTGCCGTTATCGTCCTGTCTATTTCTTCCATTGTATTAAAATAACCTGAGGCGAGTCTAACGGTGCCTGCAGGAAAAGTCCCTATGGTTTTGTGAGCCGCCGGCGCTGACCGGTAAAAGACTGCCCGTCACATTAGAAGCATGGTTGAGAACAATCATTACGGTGTTTTTCTTAATCGATTTTTCAACATCTCCCGGATCAAGAAATCCATAAGGAGAACATTGAATGACGGTAATTTCTATTCCATTATTCTCCAGCTTTCTTAAGGGACACATCACCGAATTGTGCTCCATGCTGCTTGTGATTACGTGGTCTCCCGGTCTAAGAAGTCCGTTTAACGCAAGATTGAGCGCCTCGGTAGCATTTAAGCCGAACACAATCCGTAAAGGATTCTTAACGTTGAATAATTCAGCTATGCTCTCCGGACGGATATATTGAACGACCTCTTCTCTATGAAAACCCAGCTTCCCTGCAATATCCCGTTCAAAACAAGCAACACAAATGCCCATATTAGCGGGATTACCTGCTTTCTGCAGCAGCGCCGCCGCCGCTCCAATAAACAATCCTGATAAAGCAATACCCTTTCGGGAAGCAAAAAACATTGTAACAGAAGACATGACTCTACCTAATTAACTTTGACCTTTTACAACAGCAAATGCAATTTTTAGTAAAAAGTGGTCTAAATATATACTACTGAAGCTGAATTTTTTTCCGTTATTATATAATTATCACCATGGGATATTCTAACTCTTAAAATGCTTAAGTTATTAAACATATTTTTATTATTCAATAAATTTCTTTGTATGTTGTTACGGAAAATAATTTCTTTTTATTTGATAATCTCATTCGTAACCCGGTACCGGCTTTTTGTAAAAATGACCGCCGTTTAAAAGAGGAAGTGTTTTTTCCTTGTCTTTTAACTCTTGTGCTTCGTTCAGTTCAGTATTCCCTTTTTAAAAACTAATTCTCCCTGATTACTTGAAATGTAATAAATTGAATAAAAAAACGTAAAAATGTCTTGACTTTTAGTGGATAGTGTATTATATTTGATACATGTATAAAAAAATTAGACATTTTTTAATACAATTACGGTCAGAATAATACTCTGTTAATCAATAATTCAACATATTTACACTTTCTTAAGACATGTATATAACTTGAAAGACTAAGAATTTCATGCAATAAGACAATATTAATTACAAAGCATAGCATAATATTTGATCTGTTTAATAATTTGGTAACAATCAATTGTAAGGTTTCTAACGTATAAAATGATTTTAAATTAGTGTATTTTCTAATTTCATAAAAATAATAATTAGTTGCAGCGTTTATCCTAAATTTGACATTTTCACCCCTTACTTTATTTATTTTATTGATAATTACCTATTTAAAAAAGAGGTAATTCGAATTTGGAATATTATTTGCTACAATTTTAAATAGAAAATATTATTATTATAATTCTAAGAAAAACGTTCATGGAGTCTTCGATGGAATTTAAACGTGAAATCAAATACGAAAGTGAGCTGGACAAAGATTTTGCTCACTGGATAACCTCACTTCCTGCCGGCGAAAAAATGAAGGAATGTATCCAGTGCGGAACCTGCAGTGGTTCCTGCCCCGTAAGTGTATATATGGATTATACACCTCGTGAGATTATCGGTATGGCACGAATGGGATTCAAGGATGAAGTTTTAAAAAGTTATACAATCTGGCTGTGTGCATCCTGTTACAATTGTACGGTATATTGTCCTATGAAGATCAAAATAACCGATCTTATGTACGAATTGAAGCAGCGGGCAATCCGGGAAGGATATTATCCGAAGCGGTTTACAGTTCCGGTAATGGCAAAAGAATTCTTCAAAATGGTCCGAAGCGCAGGTAGAAGTACTGAGAGCTATTTGTTATTAAAAACATTCTTGAAATCTAATCCGATGAAACTGCTATCGATGACTTCTCTGGGTCTGAAATTATTTAAATCGGGGAGGATCGGCTTAAAGAAAGAAAAAATTCGCTCGCAGAAAGAATTAAACACAATTTTAGACAGCATTCTACAGGAGGAATCATGAGGGAGTACTCATACTATCCCGGATGCTCAGCGAAAGGTTTAGCAAAAGCTTATGAAGCGTCGGTTCTGAGTGTTTTTCAGTATTTAGGGTTAACATTACACGAATTGGAAGACTGGAACTGCTGCGGCGCAACATTTTTTAATGATATCGATGGATATCTTGCAGTCGGTTTAGCATCCCGTAATCTCTGTTTAGCAGAAAAAAGGGGATTAGACCTTGTTGCACCATGCAGCGCCTGTTTTCTCGGATTGTTAAAAGCAAAAGACAAGATGGAGAATAATACTGAAATCAGAGAAAGAGTATTAAAAGGCTTTGAAGCTGCCGGATTAAAATACAATGGCACAGCAAAAATTCGGCATCCTCTTGAGGTTGTAATTAACGATGTAGGTCTCGATAAAATTTCAGAACATGTTACGCATAAATTAGAAGGATTGCGGATTGCTCCCTATTATGGATGCCAGTTGGTTCGTCCATATTCCGATTTTGATGACCCTATGTATCCCGTTTCGATGGATAGACTGTTTCATGCACTGGGAGCCGAAGTTACCGACTATGGGTGCAAAACGCGGTGCTGCGGCGGAGCATTAACAGGAACAGTTGAAGATGTAGGGCTCCGGCTTAATTATATACTTTTGCATGAAGCGCAGCGTTCCGGAGCTGATTGTATAGTTACTGTTTGTCCTCTCTGTCTTTTTAATCTGGAAAGTTACCAAAAGAAAATTAATAAACTATATGGCGCATCATTTAATATCCCAATTCTCTACTTTACTCAGGTAATGGGTCTTGCTTTTGGTATCGCTCATAAAAAACTTGGCATTGAAAAAGCTATCATTTCGCCTGAGCATTTATTTGCGACGGTCTGAAAAGGAGAAAATATGAATCAGAATGGCGGATTAAAAATCGGTGTTTATGTATGCCACTGTGGAACGAACATTTCCGCCACGGTAAACATCGATGAAGTGACTGAATTTGCTGAACAACTGCCGGGTGTTGAGATTGCCAGGAATTACAAATACATGTGTTCCGATCCGGGGCAGGAGTTAATTAGAAACGATATTAAGGAAAAAAATCTCAACCGTATTGTGGTCAATTCATGTTCACCTTTGCTGCATGAACATACATTCCGTAATGCCTGTAAAGAGGCGGGCTTAAACCCATATTTGTTTCAAATGGGAAATATTCGGGAACACTGCTCGTGGGTAACACGGGACTCCACACAAGCTACAGAGAAGGCAAAAAAGATTATTGCTGCTGCCGTTAGCCGCGTGAAGCAGCAAAAACCATTGGAGGTAAGAAAGGTTCCTGTTAATCCTAATGTGCTGGTTGTCGGAGGGGGGATTGCCGGAATCGAGGCAGCTTTGAGGCTGGCTGGTGCCGGGCGAACTGTGTACATTGTTGAGAAAGAACCTTCTATCGGGGGACACATGGCTCACCTGGATAAGACTTTTCCGACTCTCGACTGTGCAGCATGTATTCTAACGCCAAAAATGAGCACTGTGGGTATGGAGAAAAATATTGTGCTTCTCACGTATAGTGAGGTGGAAGAGGTTTCGGGTTTCATAGGTAATTTTAAGGTCAAGGTGCGCAACAAAGCACGGTATGTTGATTTAGATAAATGCACGGGATGCGGATTGTGCTGGAGTAATTGCCCTACAACTTTTGTTCCTGTACATAAAATCATCAAAAAAGGGGAACAGGTCATTAACTTTAACAAGCAATTATAGTAAAAATTTAGGTGCGGGCAAGAATTATGACTTTAAAACAGGTAACAGAAATTTTAGAATGCACCGTATTGTCGGGCAATGACGATCTGCAGATGGAAGTGAACACAGGATGCAGTTCGGATTTAATGAGCGACGTGCTGGCATTTTCTAAACCACAATGCCTTCTGTTAACCGGATTGTCCAATTCTCAGTCCGTGCTTACGGCAGACGTGGCGGATGTGAAGGCGATTATATATGTCCGGGGGAAACGACCGGATGAAAGAACTTTAGAATTAGCTAAATCTAAAAATATTCCAATCCTGGCTACTCAATATGTAATGTTTGAAGCATGCGGTAAATTGTATCAAGCCGGATTGAGAGGTATTGGGAAAATTCTTTAGCTCCATAGGTGAATGTGGAATCTACCTATGTTCAAGAATTTAAAGTAATTGGAGGGGATTTTCTCCGAGCTGGTCAGGTTTCAACGCGAATCAAATCTATATTAAAAGATATTGGTATTAATCATTCAATTGTTCGCCGTATATCGATTTGCGCATATGAAGCCGAGATGAATGTTGTTATGTATGCTCAAAGAGGAAAAATTTTATTCTCTATGAATCCCCGTAAGACGCATATTACCGTAGAAGATGAAGGCCCTGGCATTGAAGATATTGAATTAGCTATGCGTGAAGGTTACTCCACGGCTACTTCGGAGATGCAAGAAATGGGATTTGGTGCAGGAATGGGGCTTCCTAATATTAAAAAAAATGCGGATACGTTTCATATATCCTCAGTAGTGGGAAAAGGAACCAAGTTACAAATTGGTG
This sequence comes from bacterium SM23_31, assembly GCA_001304035.1. Classification (GTDB taxonomy): domain Bacteria; phylum SM23-31; class SM23-31; order SM23-31; family SM23-31; genus SM23-31. The sequence continues at coordinate 5,221 of LJUD01000024.1, forward strand.
TAATGATTTAAACCTGGATTTTCAGAATGTCTCAAATTGTTCTCACTGTTTCTATCGACACAGAATTATGTAAGGGAAGTATGGCCTGTGTCCAATCGTGTCCGGCTGAGGCAATACGTGTTCGTAATGGAAAAGCGGTGATACTGGATGAATTATGTGTGGATTGCGGGGAATGCATTCAAATTTGTCCTAATAGTGCTATAAAGCCACAAATGAGTTCTTTTATTGACTTATCGCAATATAAATATACAATCGCTATACCTTCACCGGTATTGTATGGCCAATTTGACAGGAAAATAGATCCTTCCAGCATATTGGAAGCTCTCTGCCAGATAGGATTTGATGATGCAGTGGATGTAACATACTATTGTGAATCTGTCAGCCTTGTAATCCGGGAATTTTTATCAACGTACCATGGTCCGGTACCGTTGATTTCTCCCTTCTGTCCGGCTGTAGTTCGCCTTATACAAAATCGGTATCCGGATTTAAGGGAATTATTACTACCCATCGAATCTCCAATGGAGATTTGTGCAAGAGAGCACAAATTGAAAAGGTCTAAGGAGTTTAATATCCCGCAAGAAGAAATAGGAGCGGTTTATATCACTCCATGTCCTGCAAAGATAACCTCAATATTGTACCCTCCGAGGAAAGAAAAATCGTTCTTAAACGGAGGTATTTCTATCTCAGGAATATATAATTCTTTGCTCTCGGTGCTTGCTTCATTTGGAAAAAACGCAAAATTTGGTGACCCGGCTAACCGGGATATATCGGGCATAGGAGTTGGGTGGGCGGTTCTTGGCGGTGAAGCGAAATCGCTTAGGGCTGAAAATACACTGGCTGTTTCCGGACTGCATAATGTAATCAGAATTCTGGATGATATCGAGAAGGGGCGTCTCCGGGATTTAGAATATGTCGAGTGTTTGGCGTGTCCTGAAGGGTGTGTCGGCGGTTCCCTTACCGTAGATAATCCTTATATTTCCAGGAGTAAGATAATTCGATTAACGGAACAATTTGGTGAATTAGCAGCCCAGAATTGGAATAATATAAAAGATTTGTATGATAAAGACCATTTTTTTCTTGCACAGGAAATTCCTGCTATCCCTCGAAAACCTCTGGATAAAGATATTGGTGTTGCAATCCAGAAAATGAAAATGCGGGATGAAATTATTAAATCCCTTCCGCGTACGGACTGCGGTGCATGCGGAGCACCTACCTGTGCTTCATTTGCCCGGGATGTTGTCAATGGAGACGCCGATGTTAATATGTGTGTCTTTAAGGTGTATGAAAAGATTAATAATATTTCTTCCCAATTAACAGAACTTTTAAATGGGAGTATTTTTATGAGTACTCGGAATCATGGCGGAAAATCATGACTTTAAGGGGAATTGTTCAAAAACTTGATCTGATACCGCTTGGCGGTACCGGAGAACAGAATCTGGACAAAAAGGTTACCGGGTGTTATGCAAGTGATTTGTTGAGCGATGTAATGGCTAACAGTAAAGAGGGTAATATATGGATTACTTTGCAGATACATGCTAATGTGATAGCGGTTGCTACGCTGAATGATTTGACGGGTATTATCTTTGTTAACGGAAGAAAACCCGAACAGGAAACTCTGGAAAAAGCCCGAGATAAAAATATACCGCTTTTCATGAGTAAGTTGCAGACGTATGAATTGGCAGGGAAAATGTATCAACTGGGGATTATTTGAAAGATATAGATTTACGGAAATTCGTTGCAGATTTTCATATACATACTTGTTTATCGCCGTGTGCGGATAATGATATGACACCACCAAATATATTAAAGAGAGCAGAACAATGCGGGTTGGATATCTTAGGTATATGTGACCATAATTCTGCCGAAAATTGCGAATCTGTGGTGGAAGCTGCTCATAACCATGATATAACTGTTTTTCCGGGCATGGAAGTTACCACCAGTGAAGAAGTTCATATAATTAGTCTTTTCAATTCCGTTTCCGATGCATTGGCGATGCAAGAAACGGTCGAAGATAATCTTGACGGCGAGAATGATGAAGATGCTTTTGGGATACAGTTAATTGCCGATAAACTGGGCAATTACACGGGAATAAACAATAAACTGCTCATCGGTGCTACAAGATTAACGGTGCATGAGGTTGTCAATAAAATTCATGAACTTAACGGAATTGCCATTGCAGCGCACATAGATAGAGAAAGTTTCAGTATTATAAGTCAGCTGGGATTTATTCCCGAAGACCTCAAACTTGATGGTTTGGAAGTTACATCCCGGCTTGCTCCCGATAATCGGGGCTCAGCGGGATTTCATTATCCCGCTCAGCAGGAGGTAGTTAAACAATATCCGCGTTATCAAGACTATACTTTTATCTGTTCTTCGGATGCCCATTTTCTTGATGACTTTGGTAAAGGCAGAACTGAAGTGATGATGTGCGAACCGACCCTCGAGGAATTTCATAAAGCTTTGCTGCAAAAAGGTGGGCGGACGGTTATAATGAATTAAGTCACATGGAAGATTTGTCTTTACATATTTTAGATATTGCTCAGAATTCGATCGCAGCCGAGGCGAGCAGAATAGAGATAACCATAAGAGAGGATATCAGGAAAGATTTATTGAGTATCGAGATCACAGATAATGGTGCAGGATTGGATTCGGATACGGTTTCCCGTGTCACCGATCCATTTTACACTACACGGAAAACCCGGGATGTAGGTCTGGGGCTTGCTCTTTTTAATGAGGCAGTAGAAAGCAGTAACGGAAATTTGACTATTAAATCTCAAAAGGGAAAAGGAACTAAGGTTAAAGCAACTTTCCAGTTCAGCAATATTGATAGAAGACCCATGGGAAATATCGGGGAAACCTTGCTTGTGTTGATTATTGGGAATCCAAAAATCTCTTTTTCCTTTTTATATCAAAAGAACAGTAAAAAATTCTCATTTGATACTGAACTGATAAAAAATTCTATAAATGGTCATTTGCAGAGTTCTTCAGAGAATATAAGATTTATTGCCGGTACTTTGAATGATGGTTTGAAAAATCTGGGAGTATCTGCATAGTAGTCCCGCTAAGCGGGATTAATATGAATTGACAAATACTAAATATTTATGTTTTACTTTAAATTATAAGGATATCGCCATGGAAGTTGAAGTTGAATTTATTGATGAAATGATTAATGGGTATAATCGCGACAAGCGTGCCATTGTTTCCATGCTGCAGGACATTCAAGATAAATACTATTATCTTCCGGAGGATACGCTTGCCTACCTGAGCAGTGCTATGGAAGTGCCGATTTCATTACTCTATGGTTTTGCAACATTTTATCGGACATTCAGTTTGCAACCACGGGGCAAACATCCCATTAGTGTATGTATGGGTACTGCCTGTCATGTACGGGGAGCGGGGCGGATTATTGAGAAGATCGAGCGGGAAATTGACATTAAACTGGGGGAAACTTCTGATGATTTATTGTACAGCTTGGATGAGGTTCACTGCCTTGGATGCTGCGGTCTGGCACCTGTGGTCACAGTTGGTGATGATTTATACGGAAAGATCACCGTTACGAAAATCCCCGGTATACTCAAGAAGTATAAAACCAGTAAAGAAGAACCCGTATCGCAAATAGACTGATATTTATCCGGGCGTTGAAGGAGATGGATACTTTTAAAACAAATGGGTTTTAAATTTGAGGGATTTTATCAGAAAAATCAAACTCAATGGAGATATAGAGATGCCTAAAATAACACCGAAAGACTTGGCGCGTATTCGTGAGAAGTCCCGACAGTCAACTACCTTACGCGAAGGGGCTGGAAGGGCAAAGGTTACCGTTCATATGGGAACATGCGGGATTGCTGCGGGCGCACGGGATATTATGAGTGCGCTTATGAAAGAGGTAGAATCACGGGATGTCAAAGATGTACTGGTTACAACCTCCGGGTGTGCCGGTCTTTGCAGCCGGGAACCAATGATTACGGTTGAACTTCTTGACCAGCCCCCGATTAAGTATGTGGACTTGACAAAAGAGAAAATGCAAAAAATCTTTGAAGACCATGTGATGAACGGAAATATTGTTAATGAGTATGCTCTGGCAGTAGGAAGTGAGCGTGCACATTAGTATTGAATTTTTTGAAAGGAGATTTGAAAGTGAAGCCATATCGTGCGGAATTAATGGTGTGTGCAGGAACAGGATGTGTATCAAATGGGGCATTTCAGGTCAAAGATGCCCTGGAAAATGAGATTAAGGAACGCGGGCTTGAAAATGAAGTCCGGGTAGTTACCACCGGCTGCAATGGATTTTGCGGAGTTGGACCTCTTTTGGTAGTTCATCCGGATGGAATCTTCTACCAATTGTTAACCACGAAAGATATTCCTTATCTTGTTGAGGAACACTTCCTTAAAGGACGCCCTGTACAGCGGTTAATGTATACACCACCGGAAGATAAGCTCCCGGTCCCTAAAATGAGTGAAATTGAATTTTTCAAGCACCAGATGCTCATAGCTTTGAGGAATCGCGGTATTATCGATCCCGAAAATATAGAAGAATACATTGCAAGAGATGGATATACAGGTCTTGCAAAAGCGCTAAATGGTATGACTCCCGAAGAGATTATCCAGACTGTCAAAGATTCAAAACTCCGCGGTAGGGGCGGTGCCGGTTTTCAGACAGGCGTGAAATGGGAGTTGACACGAAAAGCAAAAGAGAAAACTAAGTATATTGTATGCAACGCTGATGAGGGTGACCCCGGTGCTTATATGGATAGGAGTATTCTGGAATCAGACCCGCATTCAATATTAGAAGGAATGATAATCGGAGCCCGCGCAATTGGTGCTCAGCAAGGATTTATTTATATACGCCATGAATACCCCCTGGCTATGAAGCGGCTTTTAATTGCTATTGATCAGGCAAAAGAATATGGACTTTTAGGGGACAATATTTTTGACACGGGTTTTTCTTTCGATATTCAGGTTCATCGGGGCGCAGGAGCATTTGTTTGTGGAGAAGAAACAGCACTCCTGTCAGCTCTGGAAGGTCAGCGGGGAGAGCCTCGCCCTCGTCCTCCTTATCCGGTAGAACATGGTTTATCCGGGTATCCAACTAATATCAATAATGTAGAAACATGGGCAAATATCCCCGTTATTATTAGTCGAGGGGCGAAATGGTATGCGGAAATCGGAACAGAAAATAGTAAAGGAACAAAAGTCTTTTCTTTAGTCGGGAAGATTAATAATACCGGACTGGTTGAGGTACCTATGGGGATTAAGCTGCGGGATATAATTTATGGAATCGGTGGCGGAATACCCGATGGGAAGAAATTCAAAGCAGTGCAAACAGGCGGTCCATCTGGCGGTTGTATACCCGACTCCCTGATCGATCTACCGATAGATTATGAAAGTCTGAAAGAAGCCGGTTCTATGATGGGTTCGGGTGGAATGGTGGTTATGGATGAAGACACATGCATGGTGGATGTTGCCCGATACTTTTTAACCTTTACCTGCGATGAATCATGCGGAAAATGCAGTCCCTGCAGGGATGGAACGAAGTATCTATTGGATATCCTCACCCGCATCACCGAAGGCAAAGGAAATATGGAAGATTTAGACCTCCTGGAAGGACTATCCAAAGTTGTGAAGGAAACAGCCCTCTGTGGTCTTGGGCAGACAGCCCCGAATCCCATCCTTACGACAATGAAATACTTCAGAGATGAATATGAGTCACACATAAAAGATAAAAAATGTCCGGCTAAAGTGTGCCGCCAATTGAATATTTATACGATTGATGAAGAACGATGTGTAACAGAAGGTCACGGTTGCGGTGTTTGCATGAGAGAATGTCCTGAAAAGGCTATCACGGGTGAAAAGAAAAAAGCACATAAAATTAATCAGGAAATTTGCGTGAAGTGTGGTGCATGTTACGATGTGTGCAGATTTGGCGCTGTTATCGTGGAGTAAGGAGATATTATGATAAATATTACATTAAATGGCAAAAAGTTATCGGTTGAAGAGGGAATGACAATTCTTCAGGTGGCGCAGCAGGAGAGGATAGATATTCCCACTCTCTGTTATCACCCTCTTTTAGAACCATATGCAGCCTGCCGGATGTGTGTGGTAGAAGTCAAAGGCGATAGCAAGAGTGAATTGAAAACCTCCTGCAACACAAAAGTTCAAGAAGGAATGGTCATAGAGACTGATTCAGAGAGGACTTTAAATGCACGTCGGTTGAACATTGAGCTTCTTATGGCTCGGGCTCCCGCTGCAAAAGTTATTCAGGAAATGGCGGCTCAAATGGGTATTGAAAAGACCCCCTTTCCGATAGAAAACCCGGAAGCAAAATGTATACTTTGCGGTATGTGCGTCCGTGTATGCGAGGATGTTGTCGGTGCGCATGTTCTGACATTTGAAGAGCGCGGATTTGAACGTAAAGTTACCACTGCCTTCAATATGCCGTCGGAAAAGTGTATCGAATGCGGCGCCTGTGCATATTTCTGCCCGACCGAGGCTATTAGGGTAGAAGATTTCAGAGGACGCGAAGTGCTTCATTCGGAACTAACGCTTGGTCCTACGACAGCGATACGGATACCTTTTATGCAGTCTACGCCTAATGTGCCGTTTATTGATAAGGACAATTGCATTCACTTTAAAACCGACAAGTGTAAGCTTTGTGAAATGGTCTGCGAACCCGAAGCAATTAATCACGACGTGGAAGATACTTTTAAGGAAATAGAAGTTGGTTCGGCGGTTCTGGCAACCGGATATGAGCTGTTGGACTGCAGCAATATGCCCCAGTATGGATACGGACGGCTGGATAATGTTATCACGAGTCTGGAGTTTGAACATTTATGCCATGCCAGCGGACCTACCGGCGGGAAAATTTTGCTGAAAGACGGTAGAGAACCGAAAGGCGTGGCGATTTTGCACTGTATAGGAAGCAGGGACGAAAACTACATGAAATACTGCTCTCGAGTCTGCTGTATGTATGCGATGAAGATGGCGCACCTCGTTCATGAAAAAGTGGATGCGGAAGTCTATGAATTCTATATCGACATCAGGGCTTTTGGCAAAGGTTACGAAGAATTTTATAACCGGATGCAGAAAGAGGGTACTCATTTTATCAGAGGTAAAGCTGCTGAGGTAACGAATGCGGCGCTTATACCGGAAGAGGAAAATAAACTCATTGTCAGGGCAGAGGATACGACGGTTAACATGATCCGGCGCATTCCCGTTGACCTTGTAATACTATGCCCGGCAATTGTTGCCCGTAAAGACAGTGAAAAAATTATGAAGCTGTTTGGATTATGTTCTACCCCGGACGGATTTTTTAAAGAGCAGCATCCGAAGCTCGGTCCTGTTTCAACAGATGCGGATGGAATCTTTCTTGCGGGTGCATGCCAGGGACCAAAAGATATACCTGATACCGTTGCACAGGGTGCAGGAGCCGCCGGAGCTGTAATGTCTCTGGGAGACGAGGTAGCTATCGAGCCGATTTTCTCGGCTATTGATGAAGAGATATGCGTCGGATGCAAGATATGCATCGGAGTCTGCCCGTATGATGCAATATCATATGTAGAAGATAAAAAAATCAGCAGCATAGAGGAAACGCTTTGTAAGGGCTGCGGAGCATGTGTTGCCGCATGCCCGAGCGGTGCCGCAGACCAGAATTGCTTTACTAACAGCCAAATTGAAGCGGAAGTTTCAGGAGCATTATTTTAAGATTAAAAGGAGACGACTTGGCAATGGAAACAAATACATTTGAACCAAAGATAGTCGGATTTTTATGCCGGTGGTGTACCTACCAGGGCGCTGACTTAGCCGGAACGAGCAGGATGGAATATCCGCCTAATTTAATACCCGTCAGGGTAATGTGTTCCGGTCGGGTAGACCCATCGTTTGTCATGCAAGCATACTCAGAAGGCGCAGATGCTGTTGTAATATTTGGTTGCCATCTGGGGGACTGCCACTACCAAGAAGGAAATTACAAGGCGATGCGCCGTTATCACCTGCTTAAAAAAATGATTGAAGAACTTGGAATTGAACCCCAGCGTTTGCAACTTGAATGGGTCTCTGCTTCCGAAGGAGAACGCTATCAAAAAGAAGTGTCGAGAATATTTTCAGAAGTCCGGGAGCTGGGACCGCTTGATTTGAATAACGGAAAGGCACAATCTAATGGATAAACCTAAAGTAGCATTCTACTGGTGCGCAAGCTGCGGAGGATGTGAAGAAGCAGTAGTAGACCTCAACGAAGATATTTTAAAGGTCGTGGAAGCAGTAGACATTGTTTTCTGGCCTGTAGCGCTCGATTTTAAAAAGAAAGATGTCGAGGCAATGCCCGACGGCTCAATTGCGGTGTCTTTTATCAATGGTGCAATTCGTCTTTCCGAACAGGAATATATGGTAAATCTGCTGCGCAAAAAATCTGGCCTTGTGGTGGCATTCGGGAGTTGTGCACATCTTGGCGGCATTCCGGGATTGTCAAACTTTTACGATGCAAAACTCTCACTCGAACGTGCATACCGGCTAAGTCCTTCGACGGATAATCCCGATAATATTTTTCCTTCCGAAGAGACTAAGATAAACGGTTCGACGTTGGAACTTCCTAAATTTTACGATACCGTGAAAACGCTGGATCAGGTAATCGATGTGGATTACTATTTACCCGGATGCTCAGTGCCGGCAGACTTGATTATGAATGCCGTAACGGCTATATTAGAGGGTAAACTGCCTCCGAAAGGGACGGTACTTGCGCCGGATAAAATACTCTGTGACACATGTAAGCGGAATGAAACCAAACCTGAAAAAATGGAAGTTAACGAGATAAAACGACCGTACGAGGTGATGCTCGATCCGGAAAAATGTTTTTTAGAACAGGGCGTGATCTGTCTGGGTCCCGTGACGAGGTCGGGATGCGGAGAACGGTGTATTGAAGCAAATATGCCATGTCGGGGTTGTTTCGGGCCCACTTCTAAAATAAGAGACCAGGGAGCAAAACTCGTATCGTCTCTTGCATCGATTTTTAATACAAATGACGAAAAAGAAATCCAGGAAATCGTGGATACTATTGCTGATCCGGCGGGAACTTTTTATCGTTTTAGTTTGCCGGATTCGCTGCTGCGTCGCCGTAGATTGGAGGTATAAATTATGGAACGTATTTCAATAAATCCTATAACCCGTCTTGAGGGACACGGAGTAATAGATATTTTCATGAACGATGAGGGAAATGTGGAGCGGGCGATGATGCGGATTCCCGAATTTCGGGGTTTTGAAAAATTCTGCGAAGGACGCCCCGCTGAAGAAATGCCGCGCATTACACAGAGAATCTGCGGCGTCTGCCCTACTGCGCATCACATGGCATCAACAAAGACACTGGATGACCTGTTTAAGGTTGAACCAACGCCTGCTGCAAAAAAGATTCGGGAGTTGATATATTCTGCATTCATGGTGGAAGACCACTTTTTGCATTTTTTCTTCCTTGGTGGACCCGATTTCGTGGTCGGACCTCAAGCCCCCGCCGCAGAAAGAAATATTCTCGGCGTTATAGGCAAAGTCGGACTCGAGATAGCGGGAAAAGTAATAAAGGTACGGAAGGAATGCCGCAGCATTATCACCACGCTGGGAGGTAAAGTCGTCCATCCGGTCTTTGGACTGCCGGGCGGCGTATCGAAAGGTGTTACAAAAGACGACCAAAAAACATTTATCGAAACCGCTAATTATGCCGTAGAATTTGCACAATTTGCTCTGCAAATTTTCGACGACGTTGTGCTGAAGAACAAAGATTACGTCAATGCAATAATTGGCGACGTGTATAAACATAGAACCTATTACATGGGTCTTGTGGATGAGAATAATAAAGTGAATTTTTATGACGGACAGCTTCGTGTGGTTGACCCTGACGGGAAAGAATTTGCAAAGTTCCCCGTATCGGAATATTTAAACCATATTTCGGAGCACGTGGAGC
>LJUD01000025.1 GCA_001304035.1 bacterium SM23_31
AGATTGTGAAATATCACTACTGCCCCGAACACACGGTTCTGCGCTCTTCACCAGGGGAGAAACACAAAGCCTGGCGGTAACTACACTGGGTACAAAAATAGACGAACAAAAAATTGAAGGGCTCGACGGTTCCTTCTGGAAAAGCTATATGCTGCATTACAATTTTCCTTCTTTCTGTGTGGGCGAGGTCAGGTTTCCGCGCGGTCCGGGCAGAAGGGAAATAGGTCATGGTCGTCTTGCAGAAAAAGCCCTGGAGTATATAATTCCCGATGAAGAAGAATTTCCTTATACAATCAGGATAGTCTCCGATATTTTAGAATCGAATGGTTCCTCATCAATGGCAACTGTGTGTGCAGGTTCCCTTTCATTGATGGATGCAGGTGTACCGGTTAAAAAGCAGACCGCCGGGATTGCAATGGGTTTAATAAAAGATGAAGAAAATTTTATTGTGCTTTCCGATATTCTCGGTGATGAAGACCATCTCGGCGATATGGATTTTAAAGTAGCCGGCTCGAAAGATGGCTTTACCGCTGTTCAGATGGATATTAAGGTTGCGGGTATTTCAATTGAAATAATGAAAAAAGCTATTGCTCAGGCAAGAGAAGGACTTAATCAAATACTTGAAGTAATGAATGCGGTTATTGATAAACCGAAACCGGATATTTCGCCGTATGCACCAAAAATCATTATCTTTAAGATTGATCCCGCCGATATTGGGATAGTAATCGGTCCCGGTGGGAAAACAATACGTGAAATTCAGGATAAAACAGATTCTACCATTAGCATTGAAGACGATGGTACTGTGTTTATTTCAGCAGTAGATTCGAAAAACGGAGAAGAAGCAAAGCGGATGGTTGATATAATCGTTGCAGTACCGGAAGTCGGTAAAATATATGAAGGTACGGTCAAGAGAATTACTCCGTTCGGAGCATTCGTTGAAATTATGCCGGGAAAAGAAGGACTGCTGCATATCTCGGAAATCGAAAACCGCCGCATTGCAAGAGTCGAAGATGTCCTGAAACTGGGTCAGAACGTACAGGTGAAAGTCAAAAAAATCGATCAAATGGGAAAGGTGGACCTAACCAGAAAACAATTATTAAAAAGTAGCTATGACCGCAACAGCAGGCACAAATATTGATAATGAATAAATTCAGCACTCGATATATCCTCATTTTTAAGAAAGATAATAGCGTAAGCCGTTACTTTTAGCGCTTGCCATTTTAAATATTGACTATAGCGACGGATTTTACACCTGCCGGACAAAAATCTGTTCGCCTAACGGTATTATTTATTCTATATTTGCTCTCAGGAAGCGTCTATGCCTTGCTTCCTCAATAGACGCTAGTATATGTTTTAAACTAAAAAACTATATTATAGAGAATACTATAATTGCCAAAGCAGGGAATCCACAGAATTTTTATATCTTACCGTTATAATCCAAATTTGGTAGAAATGTAAGATACAGAATCTCTTTAATTACTGGAGCGACGGATTATAATCTCCGTCAGGTTTTTGTATTTAGTATCGCAAAAAAACTTACTAAAGTTGGCATTTTTAAAAAAATTTAAAAAATAATTTGCTTAAATTCTTTTAATATCGTATAATACAGGCGTTATCCAAAGTAAATTGTTACTAATCATACGATAAATGAAGAGGAGAAAGCGATGAAGATTGGTGTACTTAAAGAGATTAAACGGCATGAATACCGGGTTGCACTTCTTCCCGTTGGCGTACATGTTTTAACGAAAAAAAATCACGAAGTTTTTGTAGAAAGTTCAGCAGGAGTTGGCAGCGGTTTTAGTGATAAAATCTACAAAGAGAACGGAGCGGTTATTCTTAAATCCCCTAAAGAAGTATACGAAGCTGCGGATTTAATTCTAAAAGTAAAAGAGCCATTAGAATCCGAATATTCTTTAATTAATAAAAAACATGTAATTTTTACCTACTTCCATTACGCTGCAAGCCGGGAATTGACGGAAGCAATGATGGCATCAAAAGCAAAAACCGTTGCTTATGAAACGGTTCAAAAAGCGGATGGCGCCTTGCCGTTGTTAACTCCCATGAGCGAAGTTGCAGGAAGAATGTCTATACAGGTTGGCGCAACATATTTGGAAAAGATGAAAGGGGGGCGGGGAGTTCTTTTGGGAGGTGTTCCCGGTGTGGAACCGGCAAATGTTCTTATTATTGGCGGCGGAACTGTAGGTACAAACGCTGCGTTTATGGCAGCGGGTTTGGGAGCTAATGTCACCGTTCTCGATGTTTATCTCGACAGGCTGCGGTATCTTGATGAAATAATGCCGAAGAATGTAAAACTGGTTATGTCCAATCCTCATAATATTAAAAACTATCTGAAAAACGCCGATTTGGTAGTAGGTGCTGTGCTTATTCCCGGTGCAAAAGCGCCTAAACTTGTTACGCGTGATATGCTAAAATTTATGCGTAAGGGATCGGTGATTGTTGATGTTGCCGTAGACCAGGGAGGATGTATTGAAACGGCACGACCAACTACTCATGATGACCCGGTATACATTGAAGAAGGGATTGTACATTACTGCGTTGCTAACATGCCCGGTGCCGTTCCTTTTACTTCAACCGTTGCTTTAAATAATTCAACCTTTCCTTATGTGCTTGAATTGGCTAACAAAGGGATAGATAAAGCTGTTCTTTCAAATAAAGAGCTCTGGCATGGAGTTAATACATATAACGGTGCAATTACGTATGAACGGGTAGCGGAAGCATTCAAATTGCCGTATACTCCTCTTGAAAATATTTTGGGTGGTTAATATATAATTTGGAGTAGGAGAATGCAAGCAAAACCGATTAAAAAACTCTATTATTCTATCAGCGAAGTGGCTGAAATGACCGGCCTGAAGCAATATGTACTTCGCTACTGGGAAACAGAGTTTGAAGACTTGCGACCATCAAAAAACCGCGCCGGAAATCGAATATACAAAAAAAAGGATATTCAGCTCATCGAACAAATCAAAGATCTATTGTATACAAAGAAGTATACGATAGAAGGGGCTCGTAATCATTTACGCCAGTTAGGCGGATCAGGAAAAAGTTATATTTTAGAATCCGCATCAAATAAAAATCATAAACTGCTCATCGATAACATTCAGTCTGAACTTGAGGAAATATTAAGCATTATTAACGGGAAAATAAAAGAATAACATTCAAAACATCGGAGCGTGGCGCAGTCCGGTTAGCGCACTAGACTGGGGGTCTAGGGGCCGCCGGTTCAAATCCGGCCGCTCCGACAGAAAGTTGTATTTGCATGTAGCGGGGTTATATAAATTGTATGAATAGCTCCGCTATTTTTGTCTTTTTTATATCATAACCAGGGTAAATTAATATAAAATAAACAAGATAATAGGATTTGAATTATGTATACTTTTGGCCCGGTTCCCTCACGCAGATTGGGGCAGTCATTAGGAGTAAGCCCAATACCCCCGAAAACATGTACTTATTCATGCGTCTATTGTCAGTTAGGAAGGACAAATCGGCTTCGATTCCGGCGAGAGAGTTTTTTCCCTAAAGAGGATATTTTCAAAGAAATTACCGACCGGATTACAAACTGTAAGGTTGACTACATTACAATGGTCGGTGACGGTGAGCCCACTCTTTCGGCTGACCTTGGATGGATTATTAAAAAATGTAAGGAGAATTTTTCCATACCTGTTGCGGTTATTACAAACGGTTCTCTCTTTTTTAAACCTGATGTCAGGGAGGACTTACTTGAGGCGGATGTAGTTTTACCAAGTCTTGATGCCGGCAGTGAGATGCTGTTTAAATCTATAAACCGCCCGCACGGCAGCATCAATTATTCCAAAATGCTCCACGGGCTGGAGACATTCCGGAGAGTTTACTCAGGACAGTTATGGTTAGAGGTTATGCTCGTCAAAGGATTAAATGATTCCGAAGAAGCGCTTGCTGAAATTGGTGAAGCAATCAAGAGGATCACACCGGATAGACTCTATATCGTTACGCCTGTACGACCGCCGGCAGAATCGTGGGTTAAACCTCCCTCTCCGGAGGATATTATCAGGGCACAAAAAATACTTGGACAGGGTGAAGCTGTTAAAGACCGCGAAGAAGGTCGGTTTGGAATTTTAGAGTACAGGGATGCATATCAAGCAATTATTGAAACGAGTTCGCGTCATCCCCTGCGGGTTGAACAAGCCCTTGAAATCGAAAAGGCGTTTGGAGAACAGGGCGTGGTTGATACTATGGTTGATGATGAATGCTTGGTAAAAGTCCGGCATGACAATTGTGAATATCTTCTCCCGAAAAGTTTTATCAGACATGAGTAAAATATGAAAAAACAATTTTTTGACTTTGGAACAATCGCTTACAAATACGATCAATGGTTTTATTCACCTATTGGTCGCATTTACAATAAGCTGGAGTCGCAGGCATTGAATCGTTTCCTCCCGTCTTCGCATTCCGGTGAAAAGATGCTTGATGTCGGGTGTGGTACGGGTCACTTTAGTGAACTTTTTGCTGAGCGCGGCTTTCGAGTTTATGGAATCGACATTTCAGCTAAAATGGTCGAAGTCGCGCAGAGCAAGTCTATCCCGGATGCGTCTTTTGGTGTTGCCGACATGGCTGATCTTCCGTTCCCTGATGAATACTTCGATATCGCTGCATCTATAGCTGCTCTGGAGTTTGTTGAGGAACCTGAGCGTATGCTGCAGGAAATGATTCGCTGTATTAAACCCGGTGGAAGCGTATTGATTGCAGTTCTAAATGACTCGTCGCCTCTGTCTCGTAAAAGGAAACGGCGGGGCAGTGAAATATTTAAAACCGCACACCTTTTTACAGTGAAAAAGCTCAAAAAATTATTATCACCATTAAATAACGTTGAGGTGAGAGCTACAGCATTTGTTCTCCCCTGGCGATGGTTGGTCTGGAGCTACCCCTTGACAGAATTTTTAGGTGCCCGGCTCAACTGGAAATGGGGTGACTTCATAATTGGAAAGGGAATACGATGAATATTCAGTCAGAAATCAGCTTATACCCGTTCGGAGTCGAGCATCTTGGACAGCCGATAAGAGAGTTCGTCTCTGCTCTGGAGAATGAAGGATTTGAAGTTGAAATGGGGAGCATGAGCAGCAGACTAACGGGTGAGAGTACAGCGTTTTTCTCATCGTTGGACAAAGTGTTTACTCATATTGCAGAAAAGTATCCCTGTGTTCTTGTATTGAAAGTATCGAATATCTGTCCGGTTGAGTGACTTGATGAAAAAACAAGCATTCGTTACTACATGAAAAATAATTCAGGATAAAAATAGGTACGCTCCGACATAATGGTATAATATCATAAAAAATCCTGTAGATTAAAAAGATAACTTTTTGATACTATTAAACATGCATATTTAGACGATTGAAATGGATGATATTGAACTGATAAAATGTGTGAAGCAGGGCGACCGGGAAGCTTTTAAGGCATTAGTTGATATTTATAAGGACATGGTGTATAAAATCTGTTATGGTTTTGTAAAAAACAAAGAAGATACAGAAGATATAACGCAGGATGTGTTTTTTACAATTTTTAAAAATATAAAAAATTTCAAATACGAATCGAAAATCTCCACCTGGATATACAGGATTGCCGTGAACAGGTCATTAAATCATATAAGAAAGAGGAAATTATCCGGGATATTCACAAAACGTAATATTTTATATGTAGACAGCGAAAATGCTGCTGAAATTCCTGCTCCGGAAGATTCTTCTGCCGAACATACAGCTGTAACCGGTGAGAAGAAAAAGGTTATTTTTAAAGCATTGAATGGATTGCCTTCCAATCAAAGAGTGGCTTTTACGCTCTGCCATGTAGAAGGATTAACATATGAAAAGATTGCCGGTATAATGGGATGTTCGGTTTCTGCTGTGGAATCGAGAATACACAGGGCAAAAATAAATCTTCAAAAAAAGTTAGTTGATTATCTAAAAGAATTTTCATAATTCAGCGAAAGTTTTATGGATAATATATGTCTAATAAAATGAAAGAGGAAAAATCATGAATTGCAAACATGTTGAAAATAAGATAATAGATTATCTTGAAGCGAATGTTTCCGATAGAGAACGAACTCAAATAGAGGAGCATTTGCGCGGATGTAAAAAATGCGCTGTGATTGTAAAAGAGTTCTCTTCGCTTTGGGACTACACGACTTCCCCGCCAAGCTCTGAACTCTCTCCTTATTTCTGGTCAAGACTTCGGGCAAAGATTTCAGAATACGAGAGGGAAAAGGTATTTCCTGCAGGCATCTATGATAATGTACTTCGATTTCTCAAACCCGCCGCATACGCGCTGTTGTTCATATTTGGAATAATGTTCGGCTTCAAGCTGGGAGGATCTTATTTAGATGTGCGTATGTTTCGCCAGGAAATTGAAGAACCCATTTATATTGAAATATTTGATAATCTCCCTGAAGGCTCGATTGGGGACGTATATCTTAATTATTATAATGAACGCTAAATAATAATTATGGAGTTTCATTAATTATGAAAAAAATAATAATCATTGTAATAGCATTTTTATTGGTAACAAATATTTCTGCCCTAACCGTAATTATATACAATAGCGGGTTATTAACAAGAAGAGACGCAACTGAGGAAAGTGCGATTCAATCCGTAATGGCAGAGCAATTTGGTATCAGTGAATTACAGGCTGCGGAAATTTCAGATATCAGAGCCTCATTTGTAGATGAATTAGAAAGTGCGGAGATAAAATTAAATGAAAAGCAGCGAGAGTTGTTTGCCGTCATTAGCAGTGAAAATCCTGATATGAGTGAAGCAAATACTTTAATAGACGAGATAAGTTTACTCCAGGCACAGCTTCAAAAAGAGGCGGTAAAACGGATGATACAGGAAAAAAATTTGTTGGATTCTCTACAGCAGCAGAAATACTTGTCTGAGTTTGATACAAGAATGGGACGTGGTTTTGGGCGAGGAAAAGGATTAGGGTATGGTGCAGGGCAGGGAAGAGGGAGAGGAGGACAGGGATGGCAGAAGAATATTAAATATTAATAGTTTAAAGAGTCATTTCAATTTATTAAAATAATAACAGGAGGAAAAAGATCATGAAGAGGTACAAAGCAATTTTAGTATTGGTTCTGATTTGTATTTTTGCATTCTCAGAATTTGGATTTGCTCAGGGTTGGGGCAGGGGTATGGGTATGGGAATGGGCATGGGCAGAGGTATGGGTATGGGAGCAGGTATGGGTATGGGAGCAGGTATGTTGGGCACAGGCTACCCCAATTATGGCGTTACCGGTTATAACAATGCATATGCTTATCCATATGCAAATATTCCCAATCTAACACAGGTTCAAATCAACCGGATTAATGAAATTCAGTTGAAATTTCAGAATGAAAACATGGTTCTTATGAACAGTCTCAACCAGAAAAATCTGGAACTTCAAAATCTTATTGCGGTTCAACCTATCAATAATATTGCTATCAATGCTAAGATTGATGAAATCAATAAGATTCAAGCTGAACTTCAGAAGAAAGAGTTAGCCTATTCAAGTGAGATACAAAATGTTTACACGGACGAACAGAAAACGTTATTAAATGTGAATACTCCAGGATATTCAGGAATGTTAAATACTTACGGTGGAGACTTAGGACAAGGCATAGGATTGAGCTATGGTACTGCAGGATTAGGGTATAACGCCGGATTAGGATATGGTGCGGGCTATGGACTCGGTTTTGGACGCGGTGCCGGGTTAGGATATGGTGCCGGCTATGGACTCGGTCTTGGAGGCACTGCAGGATTAGGATATGGTGTCGGATATGGCACTAATGTTTTAGGTGGCATGAGAATGGGAAGAGGTCCCTGCGGTCTCGGATTGGGAAGATCGGCAGGAATGTATCGCTGGTGGCGGTAAGTGTATTAAATGAATTGCACTGATTTAACCAGGATATTATGGATAAAATTTTCGCTGCGTGGTGAGTGAATAAGAAATGGAGTTCAAAGAATACTCCACTATTTATAATAGTCCATTTTTGGTGTGTTTTCAAGGTTGTGCTTCCTGTACGGAAATCGGCGAAAATCATGGGGAAATTACTTTACATAAGGTAATTTCCCTTTTTTGTTTCGATTTAACCGGTGTATTTACTGTTTTTCATAAATATTAATTATTGAACTTTAAATATTATGTTGTGATTTTCACATAAAATTAATATAATCTTTAAAAGCCTGTAGAGACAATTGATATTATGAAAAACATGAAGTAAGTTAGATTATTGTTGTCTACTATACTAAAACTGTGGCGCTTTAACGGTTTATTAATGGTTAGACGCCACTTTTAAGAAAGAGGTAACAGAAATGAAAGTATATTTAGTGCAGCACGCACAGGCGAAACATGAGAAAGATGACCCGGAGCGGTCGCTGTCTGAAAAGGGGCGGGCAGACATTAAAAAAGTGGCGGAGTTCATCGCAAAAAAGGGGGATATTAACGTAACCGGCATCTTACACAGCGGAAAGACCAGGGCGCGGCAGACTGCCGAAGTCCTAACGGAATATTTGAAACCTTCAAACGGTATTAGCGAGTCCGACGGGTTAAATCCGATGGACGATCCGTCAATCTGGGCGGCGCGCATTGCCGACATAACCGAAAACATTATGTTAGTCGGTCATCTGCCGCAATTGAGCAGATTGGCTGCGATTCTGCTTTGTTGGGATACGACGAAAGACGTAGTTGAATTCGAGATGGGCAGCATCATCTGCCTCTGGACGGAGAAATACAAGTCCTGGTGTATCCGGTGGATGGTTACTCCGGACATGATGCCGTAAATATGGTATTTTTGTCTGGCGTTCTAAGTATTTTTTTTAGCCTGAATAATTCATAAAAATTCTTTATATTTTAGATAAATTATTGATGCCACATCAAGCATTTGAAGTACCTTCTTGGCTAATCCCGTTTAGCGGGATTAAAATGTTGTATTGATTTTAATAATATGCTGTTGAATTTCACCCTAGCTGTCATTCCCACGAAAGTGGGAATCCAGTTGAATTTTTATGGATTCCCGTTTTCACGGGAATGACATTGTTTTCAGTTTATATTTCTAATTTTTCATTACTTACAAATCGAATTTATGAATAGTTCAGGTCAGAGAGATTGCCGCGTGTCAATCCCTTCCGCCGGAGGCCATGCCGGAGGCAGGCAGGCGGATCAGACACTAACTGAGAACGAGAATAGCTGCATGAGTTACTTATACTGGATTACCGTGTTGGGAGTAGGTATATTTTTAGCACTTACTTACGGTCTATTTTTTATATTTTTTTGTTATGGTGCAGGTTTTCTGGTAACTGCGGTTCTTCTTAAGTATCATAGAGTACCCCCGGGATTACATTGGGGATACTCGCCGCTTGGACAGGTCATAAAAGGGATCGGCTGGATATACTTGTCGATTTATATATACATAGCCTACCCCGACCTTTTATGGTCTTATATTCTCCTACTATTTCCATTTATCATCATCGGTGGTTTGGTCGGGCATAGAGGGCGAAAAAAAAGAGGCAATATTTAATTTAAATAATTGGTATAATTTAACTGATATTCCCAATATCAATTTGTTCTGCTGTACCCCGTCCATTGTAGAAATGTACCACTCCGTAGTAATAAATTCCTTGCTTATCAATGACAAAATATATATCTTTAAATATTATGTAGAAACTATAGAATTGCTTGTTATGCGCTTTAAATTAATTGAATAAAATTGGAAATATTATTTATATTGTAATTCAAACAACTTTACCTGTCATATTATAAAGATTAAAATTATGGCAACTGGACGAACAGTAAGTGCAAGTTTTTTAACTGAATTAGATGAGAGAGTAATAGAATTATGCAATATTATCTCTCAAGAAATACAAAATAATATTCCAAATAAATTACAAAAAGATTTTGAAAAGGAATATGGTAAAATTAGCAAAACACGAGACGGTGGACTTGGTTTAGGCGGCGGTAAATTACAAAGAGATGCGTTGTGTACACGCGGACAACAGGGTAAAGCTCCATATTCAAATAGAAACTTACGTTGGCATCCACTTGTCGTTGCAGCTCAACCAATTAATTTTGCAAAGACAATTGAACAAATTGAAATTGAAGGTGATGATGATGAACAAATATTGGTTTTTTCTGTTAAAGTAAATAATACTATAAAAAAATATCCTTCTGATAAAACTTATGAATTACCAAAAAGATACGTTGCTCTTCCTGAACATTGGATACCCCATATTTCTATATTAAGACATTGGAATGATACATTATGGACACAAAATTCTTGTATAATTCCAGCTTTAGAATCCTGTGATTGGCATCATGCTGTTGAAACTTATTCGATTCTTGGAATAGCAATTGCTGTTGAACATTATCAAGTAGACTTCGATAAAATCTACCCCAATATAATTGATATATTAATGAAACAAAAAATTAATAAAGAAATAAGCTTACCTTCAAAGTTATTTCCAAGAAAAAAAGAACAAATTACAAATTGTCCTGTATGTAGATTACCATTATCTGATGAACTGAGCCGCTTTAAGAAGAAAGAGAGAATTATTACTTGGCAACCAGATTGGCGTCCATCAAAAAAGAAAGAAGGTGACGATGGTAGTAATCAAATTTTGCATGTAACTCCTTTAATTGAAACAGAAATAAAACATAAACCTGATATTGTTAGATATGGACACCGCTGGTGCAATGTTGCCATGACAGATCACTCATTAGATGAAACACTAGATTTTATGGAATTTATTGTTAAAGCACATGATAGGTGTAAATATGAGAACAAATAGTCAAACATTTGATTTATTTCAATCTGCAGAATTAAACAAACCTAAAAAATTAATATATAAAAAAGATTTAACACCGATAAACAATCTTAAAATTGTTTTTAGAGATATTCGTGATTATTTCGCTGGAAATGTTACTGGAATATCTCGTGATGAAAAAATAGCGCAAAATATTATGCGTATTTTGTTTTGTAAAATTTATGATGAAAAAAACAAATCTGAAAAGGAACTTACTGATATTTCAAATCGTCCGAATGAATCTTTAAATGACTTCGTTAAAAGAGTTAAAAATATTTTTGATCGTACAAAATCGAATTATTCTGATATCTTTGATATTGAAGAAGAAATTGAAATTCAACCACAAGATTTGTCTTATATTATTTCTAAGTTAGAGAATTATTCGTTAATTACCGCCAACCGTGATATAATTGCAGATGCTTTTGAAGAACTGATAGGAATATCTTTCCGAGGTGGTGAAGGACAATTTTTTACACCTCGTAATGTCGTGCAAATGATGATTGAAATTCTTCAACCACAATCGAATGAAAGAATTATTGATCCCTCTTGTGGAAGTGGCGGTTTTCTTGCTCATATTTTGCAATATTTAATTATTAATAGATCTTATAACTATTTTATTACAGGTATTGACAAAGATTTATTCTTATCAAAATTATCAAAAATATATTTAAAATTACTCGGCGAGACTGATTATCATATTTTCTGTGAAAATAGTTTGGAACATCCCGAAAAATGGGACAAGGAAACCAAAAAACATATTGAACTTAATAGTTTTGATTTAATACTTACTAATCCTCCTTTCGGTGCTAAAATTCCTGTTATAGGACACAATATTTTAAAACAATATGAATTAGGGCATTATTGGAACAACAATGATGAAAAATGGATATTGAATAATAAATTAAGAGACAAACAACCTCCTCAAATTTTATTTATTGAAAGAGTTATACAATTACTTAAAGAAGGTGGTCGAGCAGGAATTGTCTTACCTGAAGGAATTTTTGGAAACCCATCAGATAGATATATTTGGGAATATATCAGAAAATATGCATCTATTATCAGTATTGTTAGTTTATCACAAGAAACTTTTCAACCAAGCACACATACCAAGACAAGTGTTGTCTTTTTAGAAAAAAAGAAAATGAGCCGTAAAGTAATATTTATGGCAATAGCAAATGCTGTTGGGCACGACAAAAATGGGAAAGAAATTTATAAAATCAAAAAAGATGGCTATCATATTCTTGATAAAAATAATATAAAGATTTTAGATGATGATACTCCTGCAATTGCTCAAAATTTTAAAAATTTTTTAAATAACGAAATTGAAAAAGAAAACCATCTTGGTTTTTTAATCGAAACTAAAAATTTAAAAGACAATATTTTCATACCTGAATTCTATAATCCTGAAATTGAACAACAATTACTAGAACTTAAAAAAAGTGAGAAATACCATATAACTACTATTGGTGAGCTTATCAAAAAAGGTGTTTTGGGAATAAGACGTGGAAATGAAATAGGTTCACGCCATTATGGCACTGGTAATATCCCATTTATAAGAACAACTGATATTGTAAATTGGGAAATTAAAATTAATCCAGTAAAAGCTGTTTCAAAAGAGATTTATGACAAATATAAAATATTACAAGACGTAAAAGAAAATGATATTTTATTTGTTAATGATGGGACTTTCTTAATAGGTAGGTCAGCAATTGTAACAAATTTAGATGTAAAATGTGTGATTCAAAGTCATTTACGTAAAATACGAGTTTTGAAAAAAAACGAGTTAAATCCATTTTATTTATTTTACATACTAAACTCAAATATTGTTCAAAAACAAATTGAAATAAAAACGTTTGTCCAAGCAACTTTGTCAACACTCGGAAATAGAATTAATGAACTAATTTTACCAATTCATAATAATGAAAAAGAAATAGAAAAAATCACAAACGAAGTTAAATTAATAATTGAAGAAAAAACATTATTACGTGAAAGAAGTATTAAATTGATTGAGAAAAGCGTATAGATTATCTCATTAAATTGCGCATAATATCGGTTTGCAACCGACCGCCTTGCCTGCCTCCGGCATGGCTTGTTTACTATTGTCCTTTTTACAGGTAATCCCCCCGCAGTATGCAGGGGGACAAAATGATACAATTTAATGGCCTGAGTAATGATAAGTAGGAAGAAAGATGAGTATCTATTACCACACATTTCATATTCCCGTGATGGGAACGGGGCATTCGGTTGACACGCCCATTCGTGTTGCTCCTCTGGGTATTACTTCAGTTATTTCGCTTGTGGACGACATCCTGCTGGATAAGATCCGAAAATACTACAGCGAGTTATATAACTTTCCCTTTTTTAAAATTCCATATAAAGATGAGGACGGCAGGGCAAAAAGGATCACCGCATATCTTGACATGGTGCACGAAATTGTTCAAATCAAAATGGAAGCGATCAAGAATCTGCCGTTCTTCAAGATTAACGATAAAAAGAAATATTTTGATCTGCTGCCGGATAACAGCCTGATGAAGAAGGATTATTTTAAGCTGATCTCCATGAAAGCATGCAGGGTTCGGGAAGCCCTCGAACATGAGCTCACAAAGAGAATGAAACCCGGCTCGATAGAAGTAAATATAATGGTCAAGCTTGACCGGACCAACCCTCTCAAGAGCGGGAGTTCTCTTGGCGAAATTTTGAGTGATGCTAAAGCGGCATTAAAAGGTTATGCCAACAGTAAACTTAATTCAAGCATTGTATTCTCTGCCGGAATAAACCAGAGTTTGTTCAGCTATATGACAAAATTCAGCGACTTTTACCGGAATGAGATAGGCGATATTAAAAAGAAGATAGTTATCAAAGTCAGCGATTACCGCTCTGCTCTTATACAGGGAAGGTTTCTGGCAAAAAAGGGACTGGAAGTCTCTGAATTCCGTATTGAATCGGGGCTTAACTGCGGCGGTCATGCTTTCCCCACAAACGGCAATATACTGCCGAGTATTCTCAAGCAGTTCAAAGAAAAAAAAGACCAGTTAGCGGAAGAGTTTCAATACGAAGTGCAGAAGTATTACAAAAAGACGGACAAAAAATATCTCAAGACGCAGTCGGAAAAACGCCCGCTCATCACCGTACAGGGAGGCATTGGCACTAACGGCGAAGTTCGCAGACTCATGGAAGATTTTAAAATGGATAGAACCGGATGGGCAACTCCTTTTCTCCTTGTGCCCGAAGCCACCCGTGTAGATGATACGACACTCGATATTTTAAAGAACGCCGGCAAAAACGAACTTTACCTTAGTAATGTTTCTCCGATTGGGCTGCCTTTTAGTAACGTGCGAAATACAGGATCAGAAATATGGACGCAAAAAAGAGTGCAAGACGGCAAACCCGGCTCTCCTTGTCCAAAGGGTTTTCTTGTATCTAATACGGAGTTCACTGATGATCCGATATGCCTCGCCTCCAGAAAATACCAGCAATTGAAACTGGCGGAAATTTGCAACATGCCGAATTTGGACGGCGAAAAAGAAAAACTCTGTGATGAAATAGTAGAAAAAACCTGTATTTGTAGCCATCTGGGTAACGGCGCACTTTTGAATCTCGGTATTGTTAATGGGAAAATGGATGCGCCTCAGTCTATATGTCCCGGTCCTAATCTCGAATGGTTTAATGAAATTTATACTTTGAAAGAAATGGTTGACCATATTTACGGGAGGGGCGCGTCCCTTGTCCCGCCGGAACGTCCGCACATGTTTGCCAAAGAAATTGAATTATACGTGGACTATTTAGAAAAACAGATCACCCGATGCAAAAACACACAAAGAGAAAAAGAAACCTTGAAAGTATTCAAAGATAACCTCATGGAAGGAATGGATTATTGTCTCGAAATTGCTGAGAGTAAGCCGTTCCCGGGTGAAAACCTCGAATCCATTGCAAAAACTGTGAATTGTCAAAAAACCCGACTGAATCTAATCTATTTAAAATTAGAAAAAATGTTGTGAAAATGACAGTAGTATAACCGCTTTTGTTATAGTATTCAAAAATACTTTATTTCCGGCAATCCCCCCTTGCTTGAAGTCGAAAGTGAATCCTGAGTACTCGACAGACAGCTAAAATAAAAGCA
>LJUD01000026.1 GCA_001304035.1 bacterium SM23_31
GGGAAAAACGTAAACTGTATTGGTTAACAAAACATGCCTTAATCGGAAGCGGTTATAGCTAATTAAATCCCCCCTTTGCGACATTATCTAAAAATTACGTCGCTGATTAAAGCGATATTGTTTCTTCATCCCGTGGTTTCGGGACTCCTTGCGACGACAAGTACAACAACTCGTCTTTGCGAGCGAAGCGAAGCAATCTCTATTTTAAATTCTATTACAGAATCTAATTATGTTACTCTCTTTAATAATACTTTCATTACTTTCTTCTAACACGAATTCAAAACTTTTGAAATACCTGCAATTTTAAAGAACATAAAATATTTTTATTTTTGTATGCAACCTTTTTTAAAAATGTATCGTCTAACAATATATATGGAAAGTACGTAGATTAGATAAATAATTTAGTTCAACAAGAGGAGATTATTATGAAAAGGTTTTTGGTATTTTTCCTGTTAATTCTCTTTATTCCTGTTCTGGCACTCTCTCAAACTCAAATAAAGGCTGAGAATATTATGGATCAGATAAATGAGAGACAACCGGTAAATTATGAAAACGTTGAGATAGTCGGCGATATTGATTTTTCATCTTTGAAAGATATTACGCCTGACGAAAAGTCCGACAATATTTATTTATGTAATGTCAGGAGTCCTGTATCTTTCGTAAATTGCGTTTTTAGTGGTAATGTTATCGGTTATTTAACAGATTCAAATGACTTCTTGGAGTTATTTAATATTAATAATGACCTATATAATGTTGTCTTTCATGAAGATGCTGTTTTCAGCGGGTGCGAGTTTAAAAGAGAATCCTTGTTTAAATATGCTCAATTCTTAAAACATGCGGATTTCAATAACACAAAGTTCCACGAAGAAGCGTACTTCAAGTATGCTGAGTTTTCAACGGAGATAAGTTTTTTAAAAGCGGAGTTTAATGACGATGCGAATTTTAAATATACGGATTTCCCTGAAGCTGTTCATTTTAATGATGCGCTATTTCATGGAGATGCAATTTTCAAATATGCCAAGTTCCCTAAAGGTGTCACTTTTGAAAACGCTGTTTTTGAGAAGACGGCTGATTTTAAATACACGGATTTTCCGGAAATTGTTAAGTATAATGGAGCTAAATTCCAGGGAGAAGCGATTTTTAAATACGCCGAATTCCCTAAAGGTGTTACCTTTGAAAATGCTGTCTTTGAAAGAATGGCTGATTTTAAATACTCAAAATTCTCTGGTGATGTGAATTTAAACAACACGGATTTTAAAGGTGATATTGATATCAAATATGCGGAAGTAAATGGGATGTCTTTCACTAAATATATGTTAATAAAGAAATAAAAAATACCTATAGTTTCACAGATAATTGAATTCCTGATTGTCTGTGATTTTATTCATTACTATTTTCGAAAATAAGCATCATTTATACATATCCATAAGTTAATTCTAAGGACACAAAGATTAATTATGTCTATTTTCCTGATTTCTTTAGTGTTACCTCACGGTCGAGTTGTTTCTCCGGATTCGATATAAAACGTTTGCTCACGAGAGGTTTGCCTGTTTTTTCTCTCCTGTAGATCGATGTCGTAGTTTTTTGTTTATAAGCAGCGTGAGAAAGTCTTTCCAATCACCATGCACCTTTTCACATAATGTAGCCCCTGACCGCGTTGTTCTTGCCACGAAACGAATATAATAATATACAATTCGAGTGTCAATCCCGAATTCTCGGGATAGCTTACGCCAAGAGCACAGTCATAACTTACGCCATAATTAAGTATTGTATCCCTGGAATTATGCAAAATGTAATTGAAAAATAGCAAAACCTGATTAAAGCGATATTGTTTATTCGTCCCGTGGTTTCGGGACTCCTTGCGACGACAAGCACAACAACTCGTCTTTGCGAGCGAAGCGAAGCAATCTCTCTTTTAAATTCTATTACAGAATATAATTATGTTACGGTCTTAAAAATATATTCCAAAGACAAAAACTTTATAACAAGCAATAAGCATAAAAAAATACTTGATTTTTGAGATTTTGAGTTGTAGGTTTATGATGCAATAAAGATGTTTGACTTTACTATAATTTTACTACAATATTTATAAAAATTCAAGTATAGTAATTGAGATACTAACGATGAAAACAAAAAAATACGTTTATTGGGAAGATGAGGGAATGTGGATAGGGTATCTTGAAGAATATCCGGATTATATGACTCAGGGAGAAACTTTAGAGGAACTCAAGGAGAACCTTAGAGATATCTACAATGAATTGACTACCGGATCCATTCCTTGTGTGCGCAAAGTAGATGAACTGGAAGTCTCGTGAAGCGCAAAGACCTGATCAAGGAAATTGAGGAGATTTATTAGGCACGGCAGGAAACACGACTGGTACCAGAGTCCCAAAACAAAGATATCCCAACCTATCCCTAGACACAGAGAAATCAACGAGAAACTCGCCAAGCATATTATCAAGATGCTTGGAAAAGAGGTATAACCTCTTGATCTATTTGACCTTCGCTTCTAAAATCTCAGGCAACTTATCTTTTCCTCTGTACTCCACTTTTTTCTTTACCATAACAATTGCCAACTGAAGCCCGTGCATTGCTCAACTATTTAATACCGATATTCTAATAATGAATCCTCATTCTAAAGGTGAGGTATGCATGGCAGGAAATTCGGAGCGCGAGAAGAAATATCCGACCTGAAATATAAGCATTACCCTTTTATATATAACGTCTTAATGACATTTAATATTGTTAAGCTGTGTGTTGGTGTTGTCACCAACACACAGATACTTTTGTTTCGCTGTTGGTGACAACACCAACAGTGAGCTTTAATTCGATCCCGCTAAGCGGAATTGTCTATTTATTTATGACTTTTTATATAGTTTAGACTCACCTGTCAACGATTATTCCAGCGGAACACCTTCGTTAGCGAAAAGTCCCCCTTTGAAGGGGGATAAAGGGGGATGTAAAAAAACGCAGGGGCTCAATATATTGAGCCCCTACCGCGGATATTGCGTATTTTTCGCCGGCGGGAAGCTCTCTGTTGGTGTTGTCACCAACAGAGAAAATTAGTATGTTGGTCACAAGACCAACATACAGCATAAGGGGCTCAATATATTGAGCCCCTACGATGTTGCGTATTTTTCGACGTAATAGCAAATAATCTATTTCTTCTTGATGTGGATGGTTGTATATTCTCCTCTTAATTCAATATTGTGTTTTCCGGTTCCAATTACATCGGATAAATTTCTTTTATTAGAGATTTTTTCTATATTCAGGTCAAAATCGCTTCTTATTTCGCCAAACGTCGTGGAAGCAGTAACATTTGCGGACACATCACCGGGAAGTGTGAGCTCGATCCGCCCGAAAAAAGTTTCGAGATCTATTGTTCGCTCTTCAACCGTATCTATGAGAACACCACTCACGGTAATAGCCGCGTGCTCATTATTAACGCCTACACTACCTGCAGCATTTGTAATGATTACGCCTCCAAAGGAGTTGTTCACCGAAACGTTACCTGAAATTTCTACTGCTTCAACCGATGCATGTTTATTCTCGATATGTAAATCACCTTTAATTTCTTTGCATGTAACGGAACCGAATTGATTAGTTAAAGAAGTAGTAGAACCGACTCTTTCAACCGTCATGGAACCATGTCCGCCGGTTATTTTAGCCATTCCCGTAACATCAGTAACTTTTATTTCACCAAATCCCGAATTTGCAATTAAATCTCCGTAGATATTTGAAATTATTAAAGAGCTATGCTGATTTGTTATTCTCGGATTGCCTGTTAAATTGTCGGCAATTAGCTCACCGAACTTGTTGTTTAATTGGATTTCGCCTTCTAAACCCATTGCATTTAATGCCCCAAAGGAATTCGACACGTTAAATCTACCTGTAAGAGCATTTAAGTCGATTTCGCCGAAAGAATTTTCGATGTTCAAGTCGATATTTTCCGGTATTTCAAGGGTATATGATATTGAAAATGAATTAATATCCTCTTTATCCTTAGGATATTCGGTTATAATATCAACTTTATTCGTATTCTCATCGATTTTCAACAGCATCTTTTTAATAAATTCCTCCGCATCCTGCTTATCATCTGCAGAAACCCTCTTTTCACCTTTTATGGTAATTTTGTCGTTCGTACCTCGGCGCACATCAATATCCCCGAAGCTGTGGATAACTGTTATCTGCATTCCGGGTTTGCCTGTTAGGGTAATGTCAATTTTTTCCGTTAATTCAATAGCTGGTTGAATTCCTCCGTTTTCTGTCATTTGCTGAGCCTGCCGGGCTTGTCCAAAAGCTAAAGACGAAAAACCGGCAAAAACAAACGCTAAGCTTATTACAATCAATCTGCTTTTCATGGCTAATCCTCCTTTTTATTAATGTTTAATATTCTATTAAAACTTTGGCAAATTTTATAAATAAACATTTGTCATTCTCGCGTAAGCGGGAATCCAGTCCTTTATGTTGATAATTGCTCAATGGATTCCTGCTTTCGCAGGAATGACATCAAAATATTTTATTCATTTAACAGGTACCTATATACATTAAATTTAACAATTAATCAAAATTTGCTAAAGTTTTAATTCGTATAATCTTACGCTTTATTATTCAATTCTTTCATCGTTGATACTATCTCTGCATACGCCAATAACAAGTATTTTCGTGCATTATAGTTGTATTTATTTTCACTCAAAGCATCCTTGCATTCGGAAACGTAATCATTTAAAAAAGCAACTTTTTCCTGATAAGACATGTACATGTCCTTCGGTATATTGTCCTTCTTGGTTTCGACCAGCTCAGTATACTTTGCGATTTCTGCAGCATATTGATTTTCCGTGTCGAGTAACGGCTTTTCCGACCGCGCCAAACGCGAGATTTTCTCCTCAACCGATAACGGATAAAGGAAATAATAACTTAATGCCGCAATCAACAGAACCGAAGCCGCACCCACAAATGCAGGTTTAAGGAATATCACTTTCAGCGGGGATAAAACATCATCTACAAAATATCCGATTTTAGATAATATCGATTCCTTTTGTGTGTCGGGTATTTGTGATGTTGTTAAGGACTCCCTGACTTTTTTCCACAATCCGTCCGGCGCTTTATATCCGGGGAGTGCGCTTACTTTTTCGTGTAGCAGCGTTTCGATTTTTAGTTCATTTCTACAGCTTTCGCATCCTTCAAGATGCTTTTCGAGTTCAATATTCAATCCCGAATTTTCATACTGCGTCCAAAAATCTTTACAATTCATGCGTAAAAGCCTCCATGTACGGGAGTAATTTTTTTCTCAATGTTGATTTTGCCGCAAAGTACTGTGATTTGCTCGTTCCGGGTGATATTTCCAATATTTTTGCAATTTCTTCATGCTTGAAACCTTCGATTGCATACAAAATAAAAACGGTTTTATATCCTTCCGGCAGTTTTTGTATCTCATTTTCAATGATGCTGTTAATAGCCCCCGGTGTTTTTTCATTTGAATGTAAGGCAGTTAAATATTCCGGCAAATCCTCAATTGCGTCAACCTGCATAAATTTTCTATCATGCCTGAGTTTATCAAGACAGGTATTAACGGCAATTTTATAAATCCACGTAGACGGTGATGAATCGAATCTGAAAGCATGTATATTTCCAAAAACTTTAACAAAAATATCCTGTGCCGCATCTTGCGTATCCAGTTCGTTGCCAAGCATGCGCACTGCCGTGGAATACACCTTGTCCTTGTACAGATCAAAAAGTTCTTCATATGCGGATTGTTCTCCCTGCTGGCATCGTTTGATCAAGGCTGATTCCGGTGATTTTTCATTATTCTTGGGCAATAATTTATCTCTGCTCATTGTTTACACTGTTTTAGACGAAACGTAATATGAAATGGTTGGTTGTTCTTTTAATTTCATTTCTGTAGAGACGCATGGCGATGCGTCTCTGAAGTAATTTTGATGCTGTTTTACCTGAGAGACGCACCGCCGTGCGTCTCTACAAACCTGCATGGAATTTCCCCCTTGTGAAGGTGTTCTCCAACTTTGCTTTTTTTGATGAGAAAGCTACTGTCTGAACCGCAGATTCCTATGATTGAATGATTGCCATGATCCCGCTCAGCGGGACAAGAGCGGGAATCCGGATATTTTAAGTTCAAATTGATCTATGGATTCCCGTTTTTACGGGAATGACATAATTTTTAGGCAGCGACTTTTTTTCTCATTCCGTGCATCTAATAAAGCTAAAGCAAGGTGAAAATCCTTCTCATATCACAGCCTAAATGAAAAAATCAAAATATTTACCGGACAGTAGTGATCCTGAGTAATAATTCATAAGTATATTATAAAAATAAGGGCACGGTTATCGTGCCCTTATTTGTAATGTTAAATACTCTACGGTCTCAAAGCGCAGCAGCCTCAACATATTACGCATGTATATCCTTTGTTTATATTTCGCAACTCTTGTTTATCATACGGATGAACCGGTCAACGCTTTTAGAATTGAATACACTCGTCGGCGGTCCAGCAATATGCTTTAATCTTGTCGAATTTATGTTCTTCATTAAATTCTTTCAGTTTTTTGAACAAAAATTCTTTCCTGTCTTCTTCAATAGTAAGAAGTAGGGCATAGTTGTAACCGGGGAAGATATGAGTACCGAATTTAGGCCGTCCTTTTTCGCTTTTATCCATCACGTTAGCCCATTTTGTAAATGAGTTTATATCAAGCGCCTTCAAAATTTCCATTATGTCATTATCAAAGCTTTCTTTATACGAAATAATAGCTATATGCATTTCCATCTCTCCGATAGTAAAATATGAATATTTTTTATCTATTATTTTTTAATGCTCTGAATCGTTCCTCAAATACCGAATAGAGAGTTGGTACAAAAATTAGAGAAATCAATGTAGATACGATTAATCCACCGATTACGGATATACCTAAGGGACTCCAGATTTCAGAACCTTCCCCTGTTTTAAGTGCTAAGGGCGTTAATCCGAATATTAACGTAAGGACGGTCATTAATATTGGTCGAAGTCTCCTCGGTCCCGTAATTAATATTGCTTCTTTAATGCCCAGACCCCTTCGCCTCAAGATGTTAATATAATCGACCAGAATGATAGCATTGTTGACCACAATTCCTATAAGCATGATCATTCCTATAAAAGAAATGAGACTTAACATCTTACCGGTAATCAGCAGCGCCCAGAGTACGCCGACAATAGCAAACGGAACGGTGAAAATGATAATAAATGGGTCAAGAAACGATTCGAATTGCGACGCCATAACCATATAGACCAGGACAATACCAATTATCAATGCATATAAAAGCAACCTGAAAGATTCTTCCTGGTCTTCCGCGGTTCCACCTATCTCCACTGTTACACCGGACGGGACAGACATCGTTTCCAGTTCTTTTCTTAAATCTGCCACAACATCACCCAGAGTGCGGTTATAGAGCCCGCCGCCAACTAATACGACCCGCTCCTGGTTTTTTCTTTCGATGATGAGTGGTCCGCCTCTTTCTGTCACTTTAGCAATATTCATAATAGGAATCTGTCTGCCGAGAGGTGAAGTAATAAAAACATTTTTCAGGTCATCTATTGTTTGCCTGTCGGATTCTTTTAACTGTACAAAGGTATTGTATTCATCTCCGCCTTCACGGTATAAAGTGGCAATCTTTCCGTATAAATTGGTTCGCAGCGTACTTGAAATCTGTGCCATGTTCAAGCCGAGGGATGATGCTTTTTCTCTGTCAACCTCGATCCATAATTCCGGTCTTCCTTTCCCTCGTGAAATAACAACATCGGTTAGCCCTTCAATACGGTCCATCATATTTTTAACTTCCACAGCAAACGCATCCGTTGTTTCAATATCAAAACCGTAGATATTTATGCTTACCGGTTTTTCACCGCCCGACAACATTGAAAAAATGTCCTGTTCCGTGAAATCCATTTTTTCTACACCGGGAATTTCGGCAATCTTATTTCTCAACATATCGGCAACATCGAACTTGGAACGGTCACGTTCATTTTTAGGGACCAATTGAACACCGACCATCATAATGTTAATATCGCTTCTTTGACCCATGGCAGTTCCCATTCCTGATTCACTTTCACCGGCACGCGCAAACATCATTTCTCTTTCCGGCACATTTTCTTCGATGATCGTTTCAATCTGCTGCATGACTTTATCGGTTTCTTCTATTCTTGTTCCGACTGATAATTCAATTGTGCCCATTACCGTGCCGTCGTCCACTGCGGGCATAAATCCGGTAGGAATAATAAATAGAAGCAGCAGGGAAAGAAGAAATATTACCAGACCGCCTCCGAGGGTCAGAGATCGATGATTTAATGCCCAGTTCAAGAGAATTTTGTAACGCGATTCCAAGGTTTTAAACCACCGTCCGCTTACTGTCTGGAAGTTACTTGACCACCTACTGCGCTTTTTATATTCAGACGGAATTTTCATAAACTTGGAGGCGAGCATGGGGGTAAAGTTCAAGGCTGTAAAAAGAGATGCTAATAATACTATTATAACTACATACGATAATTCTTTGAACATTATTCCGGTAACGCCTTTTACAAATATTATGGGCAAAAATATGGAAACAGTAGTAATGGTAGAAGCGGTGACCGCCAATCCGACTTCGTCGGAGCCGAATATTGCCGCTTCCCGGCGTGATTCCTCTTCCTCCGTCCTGTGCCTGTATATGTTTTCGTATATAACAATCGCCATGTCGACAACCATACCCACGGCAATTGCAATTGCGGATAGCGACATCATATTGATTGTATACCCGCCGACATAGAGAAATATAAATGCAATAATAAGAGAAAATGGTATCGAGGCAATAATAATAAAGCTTCCGCGGATCTCTCTCAAAAAGATGAATACTATAAAGCTTACAAAAAACAGAGCCCATAGTACTGTTTCGAGTAAGTTATTTATAGACCGTTCAATAAATTCGGAAGTATCCCATACCAGGGTAGTTTTAACATCGGACGGCATCGTTCTTTCTATATCAGGCAGCGCTTTTTTAATTCTATCGACAACTTCTACGGTATTTGCATCGGATTGTTTTTGAACCAATACCATTAATCCGCTGTAACGGTCGATAC
The DNA here is from genome assembly GCA_001304035.1 of bacterium SM23_31. Lineage (GTDB taxonomy): Bacteria > SM23-31 > SM23-31 > SM23-31 > SM23-31 > SM23-31. The sequence goes on from LJUD01000026.1 coordinate 9,099, forward strand.
GTACCCTGCTGTCTATATCTTTAAATGAATCTTCAACAGTTGCGATGTCTTTAAGATATATCGGCGAACCATTTTGATTTCCGACAATTACTTTATTAATTTCATTAACGTTTTTAAATTCTCCCGGTACCCGTATCACATAATCGGTTCTGCCGATTTTTAAAGCGCCGGCGGACTGGGTAATGTTTTCCGTCGCAAGTATTCCTGCGATCTGATTAATAGAAAGATGGTAGGCTTCAAGCCGCTGCCGGTCAACATTAACCTTGATTTCCCGCTGCAGTCCGCCTATAATGACGGTCATGGCAACACCGGGGATACGCCTTATGGCGTTGCAAAATTGTTTATCAACAATGTCATATAAATTAATATAGCTTTCTTCGGCGGTAATACCAAAAAATGCAACCGGCATCATTGAAAAATCGAATTTTACCAGCATCGGCCGTTCAGCATCTTCAGGCAAAAACTGGGATGCCATATCCAATTGCTGCCTGATATCGCCGGCTGCTTCATCAAGATTCGTTCCCCATTCAAATCCAAGTGTTATTGCCGAGAGGTTTTCCTGGGACATGGAATACACTTCTTTTAATCTTGGGATAGTACTTACATTGTCTTCTATTATTTGTGTAACCCGCGATTCAACCTCTTCTGTAGCAGCTCCCTGATACATCGTGATGATGCTTAAGGTAGGCAGCTCCAGATCGGGCATTATATCTACAGGCAATTGAATTAGTGCAATTATACCGAGGAGCAGCACCGCGAAAAAGATCATAGATGTAAATACCGGTCGATTAACGCCAACTTCAGATAGTTTCATTTTACTACATTCTCCTTAATTTGTACTAAACTGCCGTCCTTTAACATTTCTTTTCCGACCGTAACAACATATTCTCCTATCTGCAAACCATCGGTTATTTCTATCATACTACTTTCTGAGAGCCCGAAAGTTATATTCCGCCTGTGCGCAGTACCGTTTTCAATAACGAATACATAATTTTCATTCGCTGTTTTTACCACACATTCAACCGGAATTAACGGGACGTCAATTTTTTCTTTTATTGTTAATTCAACTCTGGCAAACATACCTGCACGCAGCAAAATATTTTCATTAAGGACTACAATTTCAACACCAAATGTCCTCGACAAGGGATCGGCAGTCGGATTAATTTTTGTAACTTCTCCGGTAAATACTTCATCGGAATAAGCATCCACATGTAACAATGCATCAAGACCCGGTAAAACATCCCTGAATTGATTTTCCGGGATGGCTACATGGATTTTAACTTTCGATAAATCGGCAAGAGTAAGTACTCCCTGTCCTCCGGGCATCATCGGGTTGATTGTTTCCTGCTCGTTCATGTTTTTGGATGCAATAATTCCGCTGAAAGGCGCTTTCATTATTGAAACATCAAGCTGATATTGTGCAATATCAAAAGCAGCCTTTGCCTGTTCTAATTGGGCTTTTGCCGCTTCATAACCTAATTGCGCTTTTTCATATTGTTGAGACGTAGCTGTCCCTTTTTCAAATAATGTTTTTATCCTTTCCCAGTTTTTTGAAGCATCATTGTAGTTCGATTCCGCAACGGATAAACCGGCTTCTGCTTGTTTTAATATGAGAGCCATTGACCTTGTATCAAGCTCGGCAAGCACTTGTCCTTCTTTAACAAAATCTCCATTATCGACATAAATCTTTTTTACTTTTCCGGAAATATCGGGCATAATATTGACCGATTCCCAAGGTTCAATATTTCCCGTCAGTTTTAATGTCTTTTTTATATCGCCTTTTTGTACGGTCGTTACATAAACCGGAATTTGTTCTTCTTGAATGTTTCCGGTTTCTTCTTGTTTGGCACAACCGGCAACAGTGAGCATTATGAAAATCGTTATCGCCAATCCGATATATTCTTTTCCGCCGGAGGCAGATTTTTCAAAATATTTCATAGTTAAAACTCCCATATATTTGCTGTTTAATAATTTTTGTAATGCTAATTTTTAATGTATAATTCGCCCGTTGATTTTTTTAAACCCGCCAGAGCAGTTCTATAATCTGCAAGTGCGGTAATATTGTCGGTTCGTGCGCGGATAAGTAAATTATTGGCATCCATTAGTTCCGTATTTGTAGCAAAACCTTCTTTGAACCGGTCATCGGTTGCACGGTAATTCTCCTCAGCTTGCTGGATATTAATTCTGCTCATTTCAATTTTTTCACGGGCTTCAAGAAGTATCAGATAATTACTCGTAACCTCGAATGTGATGCCGTCTTTTAGCTGCTCCATGGTTATCTCTGCTTGATACAATCGCTCTTTTGACTCGGCAATCTTATAGCTGGTTTCGCCCCAGTCAAACAAATTAAATTGAGCCAAAAACGATACTGTCCATGTGCCGTAAAAATCCTTATTGTATTCTCTGTCGGGTCTTCTGTACCCGTAATCAGCAGAAAGATATATATTCGGAAAATAACCGGAGTTGTTTATTTCAATAGACTTTTTTGCGATTTCAATGTTTGATTCAATCGTTTTTAATTCGGGTCTCTGCCGGATAGCCGAGGATATAATCTCGCTCACGTTTTGTTCAGGCATAGATTCTGTCTCAAGTTCATCGATCAACTCTATATCCGTATCCAGCGGGATACCCAAAATACTACAAAAGGAAATCGCCGACAGTTTCACACCATTATTCGCCTGAATTAACATTAATTGTGCATTGGAAAGCTGGACTTTAGTTGTTAAAATATCATTTTCCGTGACCATTCCTACTTCAAACATATTATTCAGATCACGCATATGGGCTTTTACCAGTTCGACGGCATCTTCAGCAACCTTTTTAAATTCCTTTGCTTTTATAACGTTCCAGTACGCTTTTTCCACTTCAAAAACTAAATCATTTTGCGTCATTTCAGCATTTGCTTCCGCTGCGTCGACCATAAATTCGGCAATTTTGTAAGAATTTTTTATTTTGCCCCCGGTAAATACAGGTTGTTGTATGGAGAAGGCTGCGGCGTAATTATTGTAATCGCCGATCGTTATTTTTTTTGGCATATCTTCGGGTGGTATTGATCCGCCCCCGCCGCCCATTCCTAATTGTGCAAATCTTGACGTAGGGAAAAAGGGCGCTTCATCCAGTCGGGTGTAATTGAATGCGGTCGATACCTTCGGTAAAAAAGCCGTCATGCTTAGACTAAGACCGCTGCTTGCTTCATTAATTTTAGATTTTGCTATTAACAAATTCTTACTGTGTTCTAATGCAATTTCGATACTCTCTTTTAATGTTAATTGCTGTGTTCCTCCCGGGATTTTCTCCTGTCCGAATGCAGGAATATTCAGGATTTCGATATGCAGAAAAAAGGATAGAAGAAAAACAGGAATAAAACCGGAAATTAAGTTAAATTGAAATATTTTTCTGGGCATCTGTTACTCCTATTATTTTGCTGATTTTTTTGTTTTAGAATCTGTGTGCCGATAACGCTTATCGGAATGAAAAGTTCTCTTTTAAAGATTTTCTATTTCATCCAGAATCTTCGAAACTTCACCCGTTAAATTTTATTAATTATTAGAAGATTGTATTTCGGAACCTGATTACACATTAGAAGTTCGGCTAAACTTCAGAATAAAACTTCTGCAAATTGTATTAAAAATTTCCGAAATAATATATTATTCCTACCCTGATGTCGAGCAATCCCTGCTCTGAAAAATGCTCGCCAAAGAAAAAACGGTCTTTTGAGAGAATATAATGATACCGCGAAGTCAGTGAAAGGACATAATTTCCGGATAAATTGAAGTCAAAACCTCCACCAATATCCCCGCCAACACTCATTTTTGTTAATTTTTCCCCTTCAAAAGTCTGAATCTTGCTAAAAGGTCCGTCTTCGGTAAACCGCCAATAATAAATTCCCGGTCCGGCAAGAAGTCTAATACTTAATTTCCCGTGATAAACATAGTATATGTTTTCAAAATTGATATTTGTTACCGAATAGGAAGGAGATTTTCCTTGAACAGGTTTTTTACCGTCTTTATATGTCATCCACCCATTAGAAATGTTCAATTCAACAAAATAATGCGGATTGACTTTCATATTTACTCCAAGACCAAAAACGGGTCCGGGATTCACAATATCCCGTAAATTATCGGCAGCAGAGTACGAACCGTTTACAGATATTAATGATCCAAACTCAAATTTTAGAGTTAATTTTTTATCTTTATCTTGTGCCGCTGCCGGAATAGAGTAAACAAGAAATACTGCTATTGCGCCTAAAATGAATTGTCTCACTAATGCTCCTGTAGTTTATTCGGTTGAACAATAAGTGCGTTTTGTTTCCAAGGTTAATTATTGTTACATTATGTACGTGTGTTTATTCCTTCAAAAAATATATTAAGTGAAAAGTCTATCATTTCATTTATATCGACGTAATCTTCATGAATAGCAAGGAGGATTTCAGGAAAACTAAAAAGATTTATAAAAAAAATAGCCGCCTTCTGGGTGTCAATCTTTTTAAAATCTCCCTGTTCCATACCTTCTTTAATAATTTTCGACACCATATTAATTTCTTTTTTTCGATAATCGCTCATCTTTTCTAAGATTTCCGGTATAAAAACTTTAATAACATCTCTCGTTACTTCATTAAGCCATTGTATATTTAATCGGTAAAAATTAGCAGTCTCCACCATCTTGTTTGTTTTTACTCTGATATATTCAGTTAACTTTGATGCAGGTTTGTCCATCTTATCAACTGCCTCAAGAAGTAATGATTCAAATTGTTCTATCTCCTTCATTATTACCGCATGGTATATGTCTTTTTTGTCGGCGAAATAATGGTATATCAATCCCTTGCTTATTCCTGCACCATTCGCTATTTCGTCAATTGTGGTCTTTCGCGGTCCGTATTGAGCAAATTTTTTCTGTGCAACGGATATTATTATTTCTCTTTTATCAGCAATTTTGTCCATGGAATTAATTATACTTATTGAACAATTTGGTTATTTATTCAATTCCAATATAATAATTCGCTTTTAAAATGTCAATAGTATTTTAGACTTTTAAAATGTGTTTTTTGGAGTATTAATGAAAATTTTTCAAAAAGTTTTTGACTTTTAATTTTATACTCCATACTATTATACAAATGTATAAACAAATTAGACTAATTGTGAATTCCTTTTATTTTATCCTGAATTTATTTTTTCGAACATAGTATTATATGACAGTTTATTAATAATAATTTTGATTTCGCATAGCGGTACAGGACGACAGTTCTATGTATGTTTTATAATAACAAAGTTAATATATATCATGAATTTTATGAATTATTCGGATCAAAGAACTCTTAATCGTGAAAAATTATGTTTAAATATTCCATCCCGCAATTAAACAGAGTATCAATTTCCTCGTTTTTTAACAGTATTCTGTATCGCGCAAAAGCCAAAGAATACACATTTGTTGTTGTGTTGGCGGTTATCATAGGGATTTTAGGTGGATTTGGCGCTATAGGTTTTCGGTATTTGATCCGTTTTTTCCAATGGATATTTTTCGGCAGCCGGGCATATACACTGCAATATGTCTATAGCCTGCCGTGGTATTGGAAATTGGCAGTACCGGCGATAGGAGGATTAATAGTCGGTCTAATAGTCTATTTTTTTGCAAGAGAGGCAAAGGGACACGGCGTCCCGGAAGTTATGGAGGCGTCGACTATTAGAGGCGGAGTCATTCGTCCGCGTGTAACGGTGGTTAAGGCTTTTGCTTCTGCGATTTGTATCGGGAGCGGGGGTTCTGTTGGTCGTGAAGGTCCCATTGTTCAAATAGGCTCCGCACTTGG
>LJUD01000291.1 GCA_001304035.1 bacterium SM23_31
GGTGATTTCGTTATTGCTGATTTAATGAATAAAAGAATTCAAATATTTGATAAAGATTATAAATATGTTTCTCACATTCAACTCAATCAGGTATTAAGTCCTTACTATTATGTACGTATAGATTCTAAGGACAGGATTTTTGCAAATCTACCTAACAGGGATTCTCTGTTTGCCGTGTTAAATCTTGATGGAGATGAGCTGGAAAAATTTGGCGATATATTTGATTATAAGTTAGAAAGGTGGATTTACGATCATAATAAAGTGCACTACGATTTTGATGAAGATTACAATTTGTATTGTGCGTTTGTGAATCATGCCGTATTACGGAAATATGATAAGGACTTCAATTTAGTATATGAAAAAGATTATTCATTCCTGCCTCCGGTTCAGGAACGGTCGGAATTGTGGGAAAAAGGAATTGAAAAGAGAGGAGGTATGGAAAATTATAACGGTTATTTATTTAAGAACTTTATTACATTTTTTTCCGTTGATGAAAAAAGGATATATATTAGATGTTTAGACAGACATATCTATGTATTTGATAAAGATAATGCAACGTTAATAAAGAAAATATTTTTGAATGCTCCGGAAGGAGGTAGTGCAGGTTCTTTATTTGATTGCTCTTCACAAGACCATATTTACACAGCTAGAGGTGGTCTTGTGGCAAAATTCAAAAAGTGAAAGGAGGAAGTAATGTTACAAAAAACTTGTTCGTCATTGGTGGTATTTGCGCTGATTACTTGCTTAATTTCAGTGTTTGCTTTTAGCACTGAAAAGTGTGAAGCAAAAATTGAGTGCGATGATTCATGGATACCATGGGGTGATACGGTGGCTGATTGTAATAATAATGATTGGAATCCACCTGAGGATCCTTGTTGGGCAATTATTGTAAGTATTGATGATCCAGAAGTAGTAATTGAAGCGAATTGCGGTAGCGATTATGAGAAAAAAACATGTTGGGCCCAATCAAAATAATTAATTGAAATATTTATTTAAAAGAGGAGGTGAAGTATGTTTAAGAAAATTATTATGTTGCTTATAGTTATTGCTTGCATTGGTAATTTTTCCTATGCTTTTCTTCGGGACGTTGCTGCAGACTGTAAATGTTCGTATGGTGATATGCACAGTAGTATAGATGGTGTCTCGGGATGTAAATGTGTAAAATATGGTAGTAATGCTTGTGTATGTACTGAAGTGGAAGATCCTGAATCATAAGCATTGTAAAACAAAACTGTATAAAATAACCGATAAATATGTAAGTTATTATCACTGAGATTTCGGTAACTTTATCAAGGGATAGGTTTGCCTATCCCTTGATGCTTAGAAACCGATAAAACTACTAAAAAGTAAACATTTAAATAAAATAACACAAATAATGAATAACTCTTGGTAATACAAAAATATTTTCTTATACTACTATAGTAAATATTTATAAAAATATTATGAAATAATTTTTAAATCATGGTATTAGGTGCCTTTAGTTAAAAAATTATTTTCCCCATTATTTTGATGTATCTCAATACAAATAGCAATAAATTAAAGTTATTTTTATCTATTTAATTATAATTGGAGAATATTATGACGCGTATTCTTTATAATTTATTAATAATTCTAATGTTATTTGCATATTGCGGTTCTGATTCGGATTACAAACAACAGGCGACCTCAGAAATAAATGAACAGTATACAGAGGATTTAGTTTCATTAGATTTAGCATTTGGTTCTGAAAAATATGGTACTAAAAACGAATTTCTTTTAGTAGACCCTGATCCAAGTCCTTTTCAATTATTAGTTAATAACAATGAGGATATTTTGTTAGTAGATGAGTGGAGTATTAAAATATTTGATAAAAATGGGATTGGGAAAAAGATACTAGGCAGACCCGGTTATGGACCAGGTGAATTTGAAGATTCGCCCGATATTTTCCTTGGTCCGACAGGATATTTATTAGCACTAACCAGTGGAATGTCAGACCGTGCATTATACAATTTTTATGCCCCTGATTATTCCTATATTGATAAAATAAGGATTCAGAATAACCAGCGTATACTCGATTACTATAGAGACATTGAACCTATTGAATGGATGGTTTCGGTGCTTTATGAAAATACCGACGGGGTCATTGAATTGCTGAATTTTAAAAGACCTGATTCTTTTACAAGTCATAATTTGACTACATATGGAGAAATTTTTGGGTCACTTATTTTGGATATTATTCCCGGGCGAAGATTAGTTTACATCAATACAGATGATGACAGACATGATGAACAAACCGGCTCATTCTATTACATACACATTGTTTCATTAGATACACGTGAAGATAAAATTATAACACGCAAATTCGATGCTTATGAATATAAAGAAGAACTATTTGAAGATATTTTGCAAGTTAAAAGACAAAAAAATGAGGAAGAACATCATAAAGAAGCAGTTAAATTTTTTAAGAAAAATAAATTTTACCCGTCAATAAAAAGGATGAAAATAGATGGACATTATGTTTTTATTGAACAATACACAAGCCTATATTCTAATATAAAAGAAAATAAATGGGCTATGGCTATAGACATATTTGATCTGGAAACCGGAAAATTCATCAAACAGGTTATTTTCCCGATTTATTTACTTGGTAAAACTATTAAAAATGGTTATTTGTATGGAACTTTTCAAGAACGGGACGAGTCTGGTGAACTTGATTTCCCTGAATTAAGAAAATACAAAATCAACCCGGTAGTGTACGGATTGCCGGAGGACCCGGACTGGAAAAAGAAGAAATAACCCTCACTTATGCAGAAATTTTGGGGTCAGGTCTTGAAATATTATAATTATCACGCTGAGCGGGATTCTCGCAATGACTGAAAACACAACGTTCCCAGTCAGAGACTGGGAACGAGTATAGATGAGATAAGGATATTTCGTAATCCGTCCCGAAGTTTTCTTAAATTGATTTCTTTACTGCCCCGGGTACCCGTGGAAACACGTCGCTGTTAAAAAAAGTGTTTATATGCCGAACGGAACACGTATTTTGTTGTGGAGGTGATTATCTTGCCCGGATACTGCGGATTAATCCCCTTAATAGAATTTATCACTATCAAACAGCCATCCTTTTTTCAAAACCATGGTGTAGCCGTTTTTTGTGTACCGTTTTATCCGGAGTATTGAAAGCAGAAGCTTTGTGAGTTGAATTATAAAATCTATCACAAAAAACCTTGAACCCCATCCTTCGTCAAGGTCGGTTTTTGCATATCTGTATACGAGTTCCAGCACCGAATAACTATCCGAAATGACACCGGCAGACGGGTCTTCGATTATGCCGCATAAATATTTCAAAAAAACTCCGGGATTGTACGGCTTGATATGTGTAAGGTTACTGTAGAAATCGCCCCAGAGCATTGGCGCACTAATCACAAGCACGCCGTCCTTACTCAAAACACGGTCGATTTCCCTGAGTAACTCATATAGTTCCTGGGGCATAAGGTGTTCTATTAAATGACTGCAGTGCACGTAACTTACTGTCAAATCTTCAAACGGCAGACTTCCGGGCGCTTTATATAAGACGGCATTTTCAAACTTTTTTTTAAGTTTCTCCACAGTTGTATTGTTTCCGTCAAGCAGGAAGACATTATTATATTTTTCCGCAAGGGCAAGATAATCCGCAAATTTGCCTTCTCCCGCTCCTATATCGACAATGATTCCGTTTTCATCGGAGGGCAGGTATTTTGCGGCTATATCATAAAAAGGGCGCTTGCTGAATGTACAATAATTGCGCCTGAATTTATAGGATTTCCACAAGTTGTATTTTTCTTTGTAAATCATGTATTCACCTGAACGTATGCGTTATTGGAATCTTCCGGACATTTCGATACATATATTAAAAAATACGTTTTTCTACTTCAAGTTGCAAGCAAGTATTTCCCTTTTTTTCAGTATTGTAAAATCTAAAGCAGAACCAGGGGATATAATTCTTGCCGGCAGGGCAGTCCATTTCCCGGGGGAATGACTTTCGCCACCGGCATTGGGGGCGTCCCCCCGACTACCCGGGGGAACGGGATCAGGAAAAGAGGGTATCGAAAATCCGCCTCCTGCAGGGAAAAAACAGGTATAGTGTCCCCGATATACGGAGGCTTTTATAATTTTAAAGCCTGATTAATTCATAAATTCTAATTCTGTTATAATTCTGTCGTGCCGCGAGTACTCGGGGTATCTAAAAAAGATCCTGAATCCCGCTTAGCGGGACAGGATGACAGACTTTGCTATAATATCAATAAAAACAATAATGAAAGTAAAGCTTTGGTAAATTTTATAAATTACACTTGTCATTCTCCCCGAATAGTCGGGGGGAATCCAGTCCTTTATCCCGCTAAGCGGGATTGCTCAATGGATTCCTGCTTCCGCAGGAATGACACTAATTCATTTTCGTTGTTTATTATATATTCACATACATTAAAAATAAGAATTAATCAAAATTTACCAAAGTACTAATACAAGAATAATTTTAAGAATTATGCAAGATAGATATTTTACTGTGAATTATTACAGCTTCAAAACCGTTAAATCAGTCGCGCGGTTTTCCGGTTAAGTTTTTTGCTTCTTCTTTTTTTGATTGAATTTTATAAAAGAGAAGCAATGCCAAACCTATGAATAGAAAGATAAGCCCGCCGATGATTCCTTCCCAATCCCCGATAATCATCAGCCCTATAATAAGAGCAAGTCCGAATCCCGAAAAAACAAAACCCCATGCCATATAAAGGTGAAGATTGACACCTTTTCTGAATTCATCCGGGAATTCGGTTACGCCTTTTTCAATAAGCGCCAACCGCTCTTTGTGTATTAATTCACGATGCCTTACCCGGTTTCTATGAATTACGAAAATAATTAATATTAGAAGTGTAAAAAAACTGAGTGTAATTAAAATCCCGGTTAAAAACGGCATGTAAGCAACATTAGGAATGTCCATGGCATCCTCCAAAATTTTTTCTTTGATTTTGTTATGTTATTTTGTTTATTTTTTTATGTAGACTTGGTTATTGAAAGAAATGTTTCACTTTTATTTATATTTTTTGAAACAAAATACTCTTATTACTTCGTCTATTATATCGGGAGGATATGTTGCCGCCGGACAGAAAAAAAGAAGATGAGTTAATAACAAAGGTACAGAATGGAGACGTTAGTGCATTTACAAAATTGGTTAACCGCTACAGCGAACAGGTGCTTACACTTGCTTACAGAATTGTATCATCGAGAGAAGATGCCGAAGATATTGCACAGAAAGTTTTTGTTAAAGTATACCAGGGAATTAACCGGTTTCGCGGAGATGCGTCGTTTTCAACCTGGCTTTACACGATTGTTAAAAATGAATGCTATTCCCATTTACGAAAAAAACGCCCGGAGATGATTTCTATTGATGAGGAGGTAGAATTAATAAATCCTGTTTCGATCGAGTATCCGGATAATACATCCGAATCAATGGATAGTAAGATGGATTTTCAAATGGCGGTTATGGAATGTCTGAAAAAACTTCCGCCCAAATATAATTTAGTGATACAACTATATTTTTACCGGCAGTTGAAGTACGTTGAAATAGCGGAGATTCTCCAGATTCCTTTGTCTACGGTAAAAACGCACCTGCACAGAGCCCTGAAGGCGTTGAGAAAAGAAGTACTGAAAAATCTGGGGAGCCGTGATCTGAAAGGAGCATATTTAGAATGAACTGCGATGATATTATTGAAATTTACCATAAATCACTCCGGACAGCGCTCTCAACGGATGAGTCAAAAACACTAAAAGAACATTTAGCGGAATGCGAAGAATGCCGGACTGCGCTGAACTGGGACAGGGCAATAGTGTCCGCAATACAGAGCGCCGAGACCATTGTCCCTCAAAAGGACTTTGTTTCCGAGGTATGTAAGAAGCTTTTTCTGCCGAAA
>LJUD01000027.1 GCA_001304035.1 bacterium SM23_31
TGCTTTTTATATTTTCCCTGGGCTTTTGCGGTGCCTTTAATTGTCTCACGGTAGGGGATTCTGGGTTCTTCTATGATGACATCGACTCCTAATTTTTGCTTTAACCTATTTGTAATAATATCTAAATGCAACTCACCCTGCCCGGCAACAATTATCTGCTGCAATTCACTATCAACATTGACAATAAATGAAGGGTCCTCTTCATGTAAACTTTGCAGCCCGGTTGATATTTTTTCTTCATCCCCTTTAGACTTCGGAGCAACCGCCTGCCGTATTACCGGGCTTGGAAAGTCTATTGTTTTAAGCATAACAGGAAAACTGCGGTCACTCAATGTGTCACCGGTATGAGAATTCTTTAATTTAACTACCGAGCCAATGTCTCCGGCAACAATGTGTGCTACTTCTTTTCTGGAATTCCCATTCATTGCAAAAATCTGACCGACACGTTCTACTGTGTCTCTATTATTATTTAACAATTCCATACCCTGCTTTATTGCTCCCGATGCACATTTAAAGAAAGACAATTCTCCTACATGTTGTTCGGACACGGTTTTAAAGATTTGCATTACATTCGGTCCATCAGAAATACATTCAAGTGAAATCTCTTTTCCTGATTTAGGATGCTTTCCCGTCACTTTGCCACGGTCGGTCGGTTTGGGGCAATATTCAGTAATAAAATCTAAAAGTAATTTAGTGCCTATGTTCAACTCCGCCGCAGTACACAGCACCGGGTAAAGCGTCCCGGCAGCAACAGCATGTTGCAATCCTTTCATGAATTCTTCATCGGTAATATCCCCTTCTTCCAAGTATTTTTTTTGCCCGATTTATCCTTAGAAAATTTGAACATTTTCATACTTAGAACATCAATAATGCTGTCAAACGTTATACCTTCATTTGCAGCAAATTGCACACATATTGCTTTATTGCTGAATTGTTTTTTAAGTAAATCCAGAGTCTTCTGAAAACCGGCATGTTCTTTGTTAAGCTTATTGATAATAATTATGCGCGGCAGGTTATCTTTTTCACAGTATCCCCAGACTATTTCGGTACCTACCTCTATACCGGAAACGGCATTTACTACCAGCGCACCCAGCTCAACTGCGTGTAATGCCCCAATCACTTCGCCGGTGAAATCCATGTAACCGGGTGTGTCCAAGATGTTAATTTTATTATTATTCCACGTACAATGAAGTACAGAAGTATTTATGGAAATCTTGCGCTCGATTTCGTCTGCGTTATAGTCCGAGACTGTTGTTCCGGCATCTACCGACCCGAACCGTTTCGATTCTTTTGCTGTGAAGAGCATCCCTTCTGTCAGCGTAGTTTTTCCCGAATCACCATGACCGATGAGTGCAATATTTCGGATATTCTCGGTTTTAAATTCTAACACCACTGCCTCCGATTAGTTTATTATGAAGTAGAAATATTTTGCTGTATTAATAATTTTTACGGATAAATATTTTTTAGTTCAATACATATGCAATTATGAAAATATTTCTAATAACCACTACTTAAGAAACCGTTTGATCACGGAACCCGACAAATTTTTAGGTAACGTATCAACAAATTGAATATATTTAGGGCGTTTATATTTTGGAAGTTTTTCACTACAGAAAGCGGCTATTTCATCAATAGTTACCGATTCATCTTGATGTAAAATAAGAAATGCCTTAATTTCTTTGATATGTTCTGCATCATACACTCCTATTACCGCTGCTTCTTTCACCGCCGGATGGCTCTCCAGACAGGATTCGATCTCTTTCGGATAGACCGGGAAATGTCCTTTATCGATCAATTCTTCTTTGTGTCCGATTAATTCGATATTACCATTTTCATCCCACTTACACAAATCGCCGGGGTAAACCCACTCAGCCTGAAGCTGTTCCGTCTCCGGTGGTCTACCGGAAGTAGATCCGCCTCCGGCGGAAAAAGAATCATCGTTAATATCTTCTGATTGTGAACCGTTAAAATATCCCTTCATGTTTGTCGGACTTTTTACCGCAATCTCACCTATTCCCCCGTAAAGCAGTTCACTGCCGTCTTCATCGGTAATTTTTACTTCGACACCCGGGAACGGTTTGCCAATTTCATCATTAGAATATTTTTCATTCCTACCGGTAGATATAATGATAGACGTAGTTTCTATACAGCCGTAGCTTTGTATTATCGGTAAACCGAATTTCTCACGATAACCGTTCACCAGCACACTATCAACGGGAGAACCGCTTACAATACCAAATCGTAGCGTTGAAAACACTTCCGGGGATAGATCAGGCAAATCCAGAATTTCCCTGTACATAGAGGGAATTCCCACAAAAACAGTTGCCTTGTTCCTCTGAATATACTTACAAATTTCGACAGATTTAAACTGCGGATGAAGTAATATTTCTGCGCCGCACAGCAGTGCCGCATTCAATATAAGTGTCTGGCTTAGATAGTGATTGACAGGTAAAATGCCAACGATTTTATCATTGCTTGTAAACTCAAACCGGCTAATAATTGCCTGCGCACTTTCTCTAATATTCGCATGTGTTAATATCGCACCCTTTGGATTGGCTGTAGTGCCGGAAGAATAAAGAATAACTGCTTCATGCTCATCTTCAGGATACTCGGAGATACTGATCGATTCCGAGGCTTCCAAAACATCTGAAAAATAATGGCTGTCGATAGCAGCACGGTTTCCTACTTGAATTAATGCAGGGTGAATCGAAACCTGCTTAAGCACATTTTCTAATTTTCGCTCAAATTTATCCCAGAAAATTATTCCTTTAACATTTGATTGTTCTATAATATTTCTCAAGTCATATGTCCGCTGCTGGATAGAAAGCGGTATAACCCGGCATCGCGCCTTCAGGCATCCGAAATATGCGGTAAATACCTCGGGGATATTCGGCAGCAACAGGGCAATATTATCGTTTGGTTGAAAATTTAAATTCCGCAGTGCCTGGGCAAATTTGTCAGAAAAATCCAATATCTCCGAATATGGAACAATTATGTTTTTATAATGTAAAATCGGTTTATTACAAAAAATCCCAGCATTATTATTAAGAATTTCTATTATTGTAGCCATGAGTATTTTATACCTGAAATATAATATTAATTAAACGCAGAAAACTTCTTTTTGCGAGTTGAACGGGATTACATTGTTAACTCCATTACTCCATAAAAATTTAGTAATATCACAAGTGAAAAGCAAGCTGAATAATTTATTAATTGTCGTATCTAAATGTACTTGTTCCCTGTTCCTGACCGGGAACGATTATTCTCACCTGTAAAAACGGGAATTAAGCTCTTTCATACTTATATCTATTACAGTAGGGCGACCATGAGGACAATAGAATGGAAATTGTGTTGCGAATAAATCATCAATCAATTTATACATTTCATCAGGAGTAAGTTTGTCGCCTTTCATAATGGCAGACCGGCATGCAAACGAACGGGCTAACCTGTCATGCAAATCAAGGTCTTTATATTCATCTTTCATATATTCTTCGATAATGTTTCGCAAAACCTCAATTTCTCTTCCTATTCTCACTTCAAGGGGAACCGCCTCGATGACTGCCGTATTATTATCAGAGATCTTAATTTCGAATCCCAACTTATTAAGGTGCCGGAGCAGCTCATTGAGTATTATGATTTCGTCTCTTGAGAGCTGAATTGTCTGTGGGAATAAAAGTTGTTGAGACGGCTTTTCTCCCTGATTAAACATTCGAAGTGCTTTTTCGTATAAAATTCTTTCATGTGCGGTATGCTGATCGATGACAATTAACCCGTTTTTCACCTGGGAAAAAATGTAACATTGGTGCACCTGCCAGATTTTTTCCCGGTCTACTTTATATTTAATGCGTTGTGTTTGATCGGTAAATTCAGGCTCACTTTGTACCTTATCAATAACGGACGGCATTTCATGGCTGGCATGATGATGCTCAAATGGTATTGCAGCAGTCTTAGAAGGCTGTTGTTCTTGAACCGGTTTTTTAAAATGTTCAACAGGCTGGGTAACATCAATTTGGGGTGTACCTAACGCATTACGGACAGCTTGCGAAATAAAATGATGCACTCCCCTATCGTCCTGAAACCGTGCCTCAAGCTTTGTAGGATGAATGTTAATATCAAATTTATCCGGGGATGCGGAAAGCATAAGCACAAAAAACGGATGTCCGCTTACATGGCTCAGGGTTTGTCCATATCCCTGGTATACACTGTGCTCAACCGTTCGATTTTTAACGAACCGCTTATTAAGAAAAAGATATTGGTCGGTGCGGGTACTCCGAGTCCACTCGGGTACACCGATATAACCCGAAACAGAAAATTGCGTATCGTGATAATCTACTTCGATAAGATACTGCTTTACTCCGGGATCAAACACATCAATTATTCTTTGAAATAATTCCGCAGGCTGCAAACGCCATATCGGGCGGTCGTCATTATAAAGGCTCAAATAAAGTTCGGGATATGCCAGAGCATAATACCGGAATACCCGGTATATTTGCCGGGTTTCACTTAAATCGGTTTTCTGGAATTTCCGCCGGGCAGGCGTATTAAAAAATAGATTCCTAACGGTTATTGTTGTTCCTTTTTTCCATGGTATCTCTTTTATTTGTGTAATTTTTCCGCCTTCGGCTCTTAAAAAAGTCCCTTCTTCTTCGGAGGCGGTTTTTGTTTTAAGTTCAATAATAGAAACCGCAGCAATACTGGCAAGAGCCTCTCCGCGAAATCCAAAAGTAACCAGAGTTTCGAGGTCTTCGAATGATTGAATTTTGCTTGTAGAAAACCGCTCGATTGCAACAGCGGCATCTTCCCTGCTCATACCGCAGCCGTCATCGATAACCTGTATTTTTTCTTTACCGCCCTCATTAATGCGCAATTCCACCCTTTCACAACCTGCATCAATAGCATTTTCTATTAATTCTTTTACCACTGAAGCGGGGCGCTCTATCACTTCACCCGCAGCAATCTTATTTGTCACATGGTCGGGTAGTCTCTTGATATGTGTCATAATTATAAATATTAATCCTGATATAAGAATACATTGGTCTTCTAATAATTTACTTTATGATAATCCTGCAAACATTTGACTTGCAATTCTTTATTACGGCATTTCTTTAATCCTCTGACAACTGCTTCTGCCGCAGACAACGTGGTAATAAATGGAATTTTATATTTAATCGCTGTACGTCCGATTGCATATTCGTCCATCCGGGAGCGCTGTCCCAAGGGAGTGTTGATAATCAAATCCACGTCGCCGTTTTTGATAGCATCAACAATATTCGGTCTTCCTTCGCTTACTTTCAAAACTTTTTCTGCGGGTAATCCATGGTATGCAATATATCTGGCAGTGCCTGTTGTCGCCAGAAGATCAAATCCCAACTTATATAATCCCTCGGCAATAGGGAACATGCGTGATTTATCGTTCTCATTAACACTGATAAACACTTTTCCTTTTTCCGGCAGCGATGTTCCGACCGATTGGAATGCCTTGACAACTGCCTCACCGAATGTGTTTGCGATCCCCATAACTTCACCGGTTGACCGCATTTCCGGTCTTAAATAAATATCAGCTTTATCAAACCTGTCGAACGGGAATACAGATTCCTTTATTGCCGTATATGAAATTGTTTTTGTTTCTGTAAACTTCATCTCCTTCAATTTTTTACCAGCCATTATATGAACGGCAATTTTAGCTAAAGGTATGCCCGTTGCTTTACTGACAAACGGAACCGTTCTCGATGCCCTGGGATTGACTTCTAACACGTACAGCGTGTCATACATAATAGCAAATTGAATATTAATAAGACCTTTAACTCGCAACTCGCACGCAAGGATTTTTGTACACTCGCGAATATCTTCTTCCTGCTCTCTCGTAATGCGGTACGGGGGTAAAACAGCCATACTGTCTCCCGAATGTACACCTGCCTCTTCGATGTGCTGCATAATACCGCATATCACGGTATCCTCACCGTCGGAGACTGCATCCACATCAAATTCATACGCATCTTCGAGGAATCTATCAAGAAGGACCGGATGTTCTTCAGACGCCTCAACGGCGTGTTTCATGTAATACTGAAGCGCGTCTATATCATAAACAATCTCCATTGCCCTGCCGCCAAGCACATAAGAAGGCCGCACAATAAGCGGAAAACCGATTTTTTGCCCCACTTTAAGTGCTTCTTTCACAGATGATGCGGTCCCGTATTGGGGGTGTAATATATTTAGTCTGTCCAATAATTTACCAAACCTGTCTCTGTCTTCTGCCAAATCGATGGAATCGGGCGAGGTTCCCCAGATATTCACGCCGGCTTTTTCAAGAGGAACGGCAAGCTTTAGCGGTGTTTGACCTCCAAATTGAATAATAACGCCATCCGGTTTCTCTAATTCAACAATATTCAGTACATCTTCGAACGTAAGCGGTTCGAAATACAATTTATCTGCAACATCATAATCAGTGCTGACTGTCTCAGGATTGCAATTAATCATAATTGCCTCTATTCCCAGCTCTTTCAATGCCATTATTCCGTGAACACAGCAATAGTCGAATTCTATACCCTGACCAATTCTGTTAGGGCCTCCTCCTAAAATTATAACTTTTTTTTGATTTGATACTGATGATTCATTCTCTTTATCATACGTAGAATAGAAATATGGTGTATATGATTCAAATTCAGCAGCACATGTATCGACAATTTTATACGAAGGACGGATATTTTTTTCAATTCCGATTTGCCTGATCTCTTCTTCAGATTTGTCAACAATAGTCGCAATGTGTTTATTTGAAAAACCCCACTGCTTGGCTTTCCGCAAAATATCACCGGATACGAATGTTCCGTTTCCAGCCTGTGAGATAATTTCTTGTTCTAACTCATGCAGTTGTGCGAGATTTTTCAGAAACCATAAGTCGATACCGGAAACTCCGGATATTTTTTCAATGGATATACCCTTTGTGAGTGCCTGCCAGATGGTCATAATTCTATCATGAGTACCAATCGACAATTTATCCAGAAGAGAATTTTCGGAAAGGGATTGTGATTCTGTTATGTTATTTGAGCTTCCGTTTGGATGAAAACCAAACCACCCGTTTTCTAAAGACCGTAAAGATTTATTAAATGCTTCTTTGAACGTTCTTCCAATTCCCATTACTTCACCGACCGATTTCATCTGAGTCGTCAAGCGCTGGTCGGCCCCGGGAAATTTTTCAAAATCCCACCGGGGGATTTTAACTACCACATAGTCGATTGCCGGCTCGAAGCAGGCGGGAGTTTTTCTTGTGATATCATTAGGGATTTCGTCAAGAGTATAACCGACGGCAAGTTTTGCCGCAATTTTAGCAATTGGAAAACCGGTCGCTTTTGAAGCGAGTGCCGAACTACGTGAAACACGGGGATTCATTTCTATAATTAACATTTTTCCTGTTTCAGGATTGACCGCAAACTGAATATTTGAACCTCCGGTTTCCACGCCGACCTTTTTCATAATCATTTTTGCCGCATCTCGCATACGCTGCATCTCGACGTCGGTCAGCGTCTGGGCAGGTGCAGCCGTTATACTGTCACCGGTGTGAATGCCCATAGGATCAAAGTTCTCGATCGAGCAGACAACAACGAAATTGTCTTTACAGTCATGCATTACTTCAAGTTCGTATTCTTTCCAGCCGATAACCGATTCTTCTATGAGTATTCCGTGCACCGGACTTGTATTCAAACCCCAATTTACCGACTGGATAAACTCCTCTTTGTTGTAAACGGTGCTTCCACCAATTCCGCCGAGCGTGAAGAATGGTCTTATAATCACCGGGAATCCGATGTCATCGAGAATTTTTTCCGCTTTTTCAACACTATCTGCACAACAACCCTCAGGAACTTCGAGCCCGATTTCCTTCATCGCGTTCCGAAACATGTCCCGGTTCTCGGCTATTTTTATGGTTTCAAGTTTTGCACCGATAAGCTCTACTCCGTATTTTGAGAGGACATCTCTTTCAGCCAGTTCAACCGCAAAATTTAAACTTGTCTGTCCGCCGAGCGTCGGCAGAAGTGCATCCGGTCTTTCAATTTCTATGATTTTTTCCAGATATTCCGGTGTAAGCGGTTCGATATAGGTCTTTTCGGCGAATTCGGGATCAGTCATAATTGTAGCCGGATTACTATTGACTAAAATAACGATATACCCCTCATCGTTCAGAGCCTTACATGCCTGAGTTCCGGAGTAATCAAATTCACATGCCTGACCGATTACTATTGGGCCTGAACCGATCACAAGGATGCGCTTTATGTCCTTTCGTTTAGGCATGAAAGTCTTTCATATAAGTAATAAACTGTTCAAACAGGTAGTGGCTGTCATGTGGTCCGGGAGCAGCCTCAGGATGATATTGCACAGAAAATGCGGGTATGGACCGATGCCGGAATCCTTCCAACGTTCCATCATTCAAATTTATGTGCGTAATTTCAATATCGCCGCTTGAAAGACTGTCGATGTCTACAACAAATCCATGATTTTGCGACGTGATTTCTATAGAATTGTCGACCATGTTTTTGACAGGATGATTAGCTCCGTGATGTCCGAATTTCAATTTAGTGATTTTGCCGTTAAGAGCAAGACAGAGTAATTGATGACCGAGACAAACACCGAAAACCGGTATTTTTCCCAATAATGCATTTATGGATTTTATTGCATAATCCAAGGGTTCGGGATCGCCGGGTCCGTTAGAGAGAAACAAACCATCCGGTTTCCAAAGCATTATGTCTTCCGGGAGTGTATTTGCCGGAAAAACTTTCAATTTGCAGCCAAAACTCCGGAGTTTACGCAATATCGAATATTTAATGCCATAATCATACACTGCCACTTTATAAGCAGTATTTTCCGAATTGCTGCCGGTATTTTTATCCACCGGCAATTCATACGGACTATCTGTAATCACTTCCCTTACAATATCCCTTCCCACTAACGTCGGATATTTATTTACTTTTTCCAATAATTCCCTGTCCGAACTATTTAGTGTAGATATAATTCCCATTTGAGCGCCCTCGTCCCGCAGATGCCGCGTGAGAGACCGGGTATCTACTTCGCAAATACCGACAATCCCATTATGTTTAAGATACTCATCAAGAGATTTTTGTGCCTGCCAGTGGCTGACTATCGGGCTGTATTCCCTGATAATAAATCCTGCCGCAAAAATTTTCCTTGATTCAATATCCTGTGAATTTACGCCGTAATTACCGATTTGCGGGTAAGTCATGGTTACTATTTGACCGTGATATGAAGGATCCGTGAGTATTTCCTGGTAACCGGACATTGCGGTATTAAACACTACCTCTCCTATTGTTTCCCCGGCTGCACCCAGAGAAACTCCGGTGTATATTAGTCCGTCAGATAAAACCAATCGCGCCTGAAATTGCATATTATCTTCAGTTAAGCCCAAAAAAAATCCCTCATAAAGAGGGATTAATTCATAACAAATAAATTTTTACGCAATGAACAAGAAAGAGCCCAAATCCTTGTTTACTTTTTTTCATTACCAATAATTAATCATCAATTTAATGTTAATTTTCCGGACATAAACCTTAACTTTTAATGATAAGAATTTTTAAAATAATATGCAACTTTTTTCTTGACTTGATATAATAAAATTTGTAAATTTTAAAATATTTGAAATATATGGTTTAGTCAAATGATTCTTTTCAGCGTAAAATATTATTGGTGGTGGTATATTATGGAGGAGTCCGCTGTTTAGAAGATATTGACTATATAACTAAATAGAAATTTAAATATTTAAACCGCGGATATAATTAAATGTCTGCGGTTTTTTTATTAATTTTAAAGCAAAAAATTCAATCTCATGCATATTACACCGTCATTAGAAGAATTCAAAAGGCTAGCTCACAATTATTCTCATATCCCTTTGTTATGTGAGCTTTGCGGTGATTTTGATACACCGGTAAGTTTATACACGAAAATCAGGAAAAAATCATCTTATTCTTTCCTGCTGGAAAGCGCCGTCCAGAGCGGTTCGAGCGGACGCTATTCCTTTATCGGATTTAATCCTAATATGGTTATCAAATCCTCAGGAAGAAAAATATCGGTACTGGAAAACGGAGAATGGAGAACGGAAGACGAAGAACCGGTTACGTATCTTCGTTCGGTGATGGCACGATATTCTATACCCAAACTCAAAGATGCTCCTCCTTTTATCGGGGGATTAGTAGGATATATTGCATACGACGCTATAAGGATATTTGAAAGAATTCCGGACAGCGCCGAAGATGATTTGCATATTGACGATTTTTTATTTTTACTGGCGGATAATCTTATTGTATATGACCATTACCATCATTCAATAAAGATTATCTCAATTACAGCGTGTGATAATAATCCGGAAAGTACATTTTTATCGGGCTGCGACAAAATAGTCTCAATATCACAAATGCTCAAAAAATCAATCGAATCAAATTATAACGGATTTGAAGTCGATAAACATGACAAACTTACAATAACGCCGAATATGACGCCGTCGGTTTTTATGAAAAATGTTCAAGTTGCAAAGGAATACATTGCCGCGGGAGACATATTTCAAATTGTGTTATCACAGCGGTTTTCGGTTCCTATCAGGTGTGACGGATTTGATATATACCGCAGATTGCGAAGCATGAATCCTTCACCGTATATGTTTTATTTTCATTGTAATGATACGATTGTAGCAGGCTCTTCACCCGAAGTATTGGTTAAGTGCAGGGACGGTATTGTAACGACCCGCCCTCTTGCAGGTACACGTACAAGGGGATTCTCCGGGCATGACGACCATAAAACAGCAGAAGAACTTTTGAACGATGAAAAGGAACGGGCTGAACACGTAATGCTGGTTGATCTCGCTCGAAATGACCTTGGCAGGTTCTGCAAATACGGTTCAATTCAGATTCCGGAATTTATGGGTATCGAACGCTATTCTCATGTAATGCATATTGTATCGGAAGTAACCGGTCGGCTTGAAAACAATAAAGACAGCTTTGATATTTTGCAGGGAGGATTTCCTGCAGGGACTGTTTCCGGTGCGCCCAAAATACGGGCAATGGAGATAATCGATGAGCTCGAGCCGTTACGGCGCGGTGTGTATGCCGGCGCAGTCGGGTATTTAGATTTCCACAACAATATGGACACCTGTATTGCCATACGCACACTTGTCATTAAAAACAATACGGCATATATTCAGGCGGGTGCGGGTATCGTGGCTGATTCAGTTCCGGAAAACGAATATTACGAGACCATTCATAAAGCGCATGTACTTATTAAAGCCGTAGCACAGGCTGAGGGCAAAACTTATGATTTTGGTAATTGATAATTACGATTCATTTACATATAACCTGGTACAATATGTTGGTGAAACGGGTGCGGAGGTGAATGTCGTTCGTAACGATGAAATAACCCTCTCCGATATAAGAGAGATGAACCCGGCAAAGATAATTATTTCACCGGGTCCCGGCAGACCGGAAAACAGCGGCATCTGCCCGAAAGTTATCCGTGAATACGGCGAAACCGTCCCGATACTCGGTGTGTGTTTAGGGCATCAGGCGATCGGTTATGTATTCGGCGGTACAATTACACGTGCTGAGAGGCTGATGCACGGGAAAACATCTCGTATTTTTCACGATTCGGAAAATATTTACACAGGAATAGAAAATCCCTTTATTGCAACAAGGTATCATTCATTAATAGTCAGCCGTGAAGGTTTGCCGGAATGTTTTACCATTTCCGCCGAATCGGAAGACGGCACGGTCATGGGCATCAGGCACAAAACATTTCCTTTGGAAGGAGTGCAGTTCCATCCGGAATCTATCTTAACAACCGACGGGAAAAGATTATTACTAAATTTTCTTTCATTATAATAATGACCATATAACTTTAATAATTCGTCAATTAATATTTTTTGACATGATGAACAGGGTAAACCGGATATTTTATATTGTTCATCTTGCAAGCCTAAACTAAATTATAGACTCAATACTAAGGGAGTAAAAAATGCTAAAACAGTATTTGTATAAAGTAGTTGATTCAAAAAACCTGACTGAACAGGAAGCGCATGATGCAATGCATGTCATTATGGAGGGGCGTGCGACCGACGCACAAATCGGTGCATTTATCACTGCTTGCCGCATGAAAGTTGAGACCATAAATGAGATAACCGGATTTGTGCGCGCAATGCGTGAAAAAGTTATTCCTATTAAAATTAAACATGATCATGCGATCGATACGTGCGGGACGGGAGGCGATCTCCAGCATACACTTAACGTCTCCACGCTTTCGGCGCTGGTTGCGGCAGGTGCCGGTGTAAGCGTCGCAAAACACGGGAACAGGTCGGTTTCGAGTAAATGCGGAAGCGCCGATTTGCTATTGTCCCTGGGCTTGAAAATCGACGTGAGCACGGAAAAAGTAGAAGAATGTATCGAAAAAGCGGGCATAGGATTTCTTTTTGCTCCCAAACTGCATTATGCTATTAAACATGCGGTCGGTCCAAGGAAGGAAATTGGACTGCGTACATTTTTCAATATACTGGGTCCCCTTACAAATCCTGCCGGCGTAAAACGCCAGGTAATCGGGGTTTTTGACGGGGCTTTAAGCGAGCAGTTAGCCAGAGTACTGAGAAAACTGGGCTCTGAAAGGATTTTTATTGTACACGGAGAAGAAGGGCTGGACGAAATTTCCATATCAGGTCCTACGAAGATCTCCGAATTACATCACGGTGTGATAAAAAATTATACTGTTGTACCCGAGGACCTTGGTATGAAAAGAAAACCAATTAAAGAAGTTACAGGCGGCGATGTGGAAGAAAATAAGCAAATTGCGTTAGACATTCTGAACGGTAAAAATGGAGCCCGGAGAGATATGGTGCTGTTAAATGCCGGATTTGCCATTGCCGTTTCCGATGACTCCATATCTATTGAGGAAGGAATTAAAAAAGCTGAAAAATCGATTGATTCCGGTAAAGCGATGGAAAAACTAAATCAATTGATTGAAATTACTAATGCAGGTTAAATTGAAAAATATATGACGTTTTAGATTCAAAAAAATGGACTACTTACAAAAAATAATTGAAAATAAACGTGAGGAACTTGCTGAAACCAAACGAGTAAGACCGTTAAAACAAATTAAAGGCGGATTGGATACCGAAAGCGGTTTATCACTCAAAAAATCTTTGCTGGATACTACTCCGGCTATAATAGCCGAAATAAAACGGAAGTCTCCCTCAAAGGGTAAGTTGAGAGTTATTAGAGACACCGCAAAAATCGCCGGGATGTATGCTGCATCAGGAGCGGCGGCAATCTCGGTACTGACTGATAAACGTTATTTTTGCGGTAGTCCGGCGGACTTGCAGAAAATAAAACAGCATGTTGACGTTCCCGTACTGAGAAAAGATTTTATTATTGATCCGTATCAAGTGTATGAATCCAAATATTACGGTGCAGATGCCATTTTGTTGATAACAAGCTGCCTCGGGAAAAATCGGCTTTCCGAATTACTGAACTTATCAAAATCAATAGGAATGGAAACGTTAATAGAAGTTGAAAGTGAAAAAGACATAGAAAATCTTGAAGGACTTGAGGTGGAGATAGTCGGGGTCAATAACCGGAATTTACGTACATTTGAACAGAAAATCGATATTAGCTTTCGATTATTTGATTACCTTCCCCCTGCCTCGGTAAAGATCAGCGAAAGCGGGCTGTCTGATGCCGGGCAGTTGGCTGACCTGTTCAAGACCGGTTACCGGGGATTTTTAATAGGTGAAACACTAATGCGAGCCGCAAATCCCGGGAAAACACTTTGTACATTAATCAAAGAATTTAAAAAAAACGTATATGAAAAAAACGCTCGTTAAAATATGCGGCATTACAAACAGAGAAGATGCAGAAACGGCAGTCACTTCGGGAGCCGATGCATTGGGATTCGTATTTTACCCTAAAAGCCCGCGTTTTATAACAACGGTGGCTGCACGCAATATTTGTGAATGTATTCCGGATAACATATTAAAGATCGGCGTGTTTGTTAATGCTGATGACGATGAATTGGCTGGTTTGTGTACTAAAAATTTCTTAAATTATTTTCAATTACATGGAAATGAGAGCCCGGATTTGTGCAAATGCTTTCCGGGCAAAATTATAAAGGCTTTTCGTGTAGACCGCAATTTTAATAAAAATTTGCTGAATAAATACAATATGTGCTCGATGTTTCTTTTTGATACAAGAATTAAAGGATTTTATGGTGGTTCGGGTATTTCGTTTGACTGGAATATATTACTTTCTATTACGCACACTCGCCCTATAATTTTAGCCGGCGGGCTCAATGAAGATAATGTTGCATATGCAATACGTGTTGTGAAACCGTATATGGTTGATGTTTCTTCGGCAGTCGAGTCGTATCCCGGGAAAAAAGATGAAGCAAAAATAGCACGATTTATTAAAGCATGCCGGGCTGAAAGCAGCGGATAATCAAAAAAATATTACAGGAGTGTAAGTTTGCCCGGTAAAAAACAAAAGGCTGTCAGCCGTCAGCGGTCGGATTTTCCAAATAAAAAGGAATCCATTTTACACGTCGATTAAACCGTATCGGGAAAGGGACCACAGGCAGTTAAAAATGCTAATCTGTTTTGCTTTTGGCTGATAGCTGACTGCTGAAAGCTATTAACCATCATAACAGGTAAATATTCTGGTGCTGAGCTTAAGATATAACCGGAAAATATAAAAAGGAAACAGTTAAATGTCATCGCCGGACAGAAGAGGATACTATGGTGAATACGGGGGCAAATTTATACCGGAAACATTGATTAGCGTTCTCGATGAACTCGAACAATCATACCGTAAATTCCGTAAAAACCGCAAGCAGCGCGAAAAATTAGACTGTTATTTAAAACATTATGCAGGACGTCCGACGCCGCTGTATTTTGCCGAACGGTTAACTAAAGAATTCGGCGGTGCGCGGATATACCTGAAACGGGAAGACCTGCTTCATACAGGCGCACACAAAATCAATAACACAATCGGGCAGATTCTTCTTGCCGGCTTTATCGGGAAAAACCGCATAATAGCCGAAACCGGTGCAGGACAACATGGATTGGCTACTGCAACAGTAACAGCTAAATTCAAAAAAAAATGTGTCGTGTACATGGGTGAAGAAGACATGAACAGGCAGAGTCTGAACGTCTTTAAAATGAAGCTGTTAGGCGCTGAAGTCAGGTGCGTAACCGCCGGTTCAAGAACATTGAAGGATGCAACGTCGGAAGCCATAAGGGATTGGGTTGCACATGCGGATAATTCTTACTACCTTATCGGCTCGACCGTGGGTCCTCATCCCTACCCCGGAATAGTCCGTGATTTAGGGCATTCACAATGTCACGCACCTTTTTGCTTGTGTCGGCGGAGGAAGTAACTCCATAGGCATGTTTTATCCCTTTCTTTCCGACCGCACTATTAAAAAGGTCGGCGTCGAGGCATCAGGGTTAGGACTCTATAGCGGAAAGCATGCTGCCACTTTATTAATGGGCAAACCGGGCGTACTGCACGGCTCTAAAAGCTATTTATTACAGAATAAATTCGGACAGGTGAATGTTGCTCATTCTATTTCTGCCGGATTGGATTATCCGGGCGTGGGACCAGAACACAGTTATTTGAAAGATACAAAACAAGTTACCTATACTACCGTGACCGATGATGAAGCGGTACATGCCTTTGAATTATTGTGTAAATATGAAGGCATTATTCCGGCGTTGGAGAGTGCGCATGCGCTTGCTGCTGCAGTTTCAGCTATCCGGCTGCTCTCAAAAAATGAGTCGGTTATTGTTAACCTTTCAGGCCGCGGCGATAAAGACATGGATATTATTGCAGATTATTATAAAAACTCGAGTAAACATTTATGAGATTGCCCTGTTTTCTCTGAGTACTCGCGATAAGCAATGGTTCAATCTCCCTGTTGTCCTGAAATAAATTCAGGGTAAAATGAGGTTTGTGTTGAGTTTAAATGAAAATTATAATTTTCATAATTTAACTAAAGTTAATCCCGCTAAGCGGAATAGAATTGACAGGATAAACATGATAATATCTCTGCGAACTCTGTGTATACTTTGCGTTCTTTGCGATTAATCTTATACTTTTAATTTCTATTATAATAAACCTGAGGAGCGAAAATAAGCTTGAATAGAATTACCGCTACAATCAACAGCCTGCATTCAAAAGGAGCAAAGGCTTTTATACCTTTTATTACTGCAGGTTATCCTGATATAAAGACTACCCCTTTGCTTGTAGAAACACTTGAAAAAGCAGGCGCTTCAATAGTTGAACTCGGCATGCCGTTTTCTGATCCGTTAGCCGATGGTCCGACGATTCAATCTTCTTCGTTCGAGGCAATCCGAAACGGCACAACACCCGATGCGGTTTTCGATTGTATCCGGACTATTCGGGAAACAAGCGAAATTCCGATAATTTTGTTCACTTATACAAATCTAATATTGCGATACGAAATTAACAGGTTTATGAAGCGTTTGAGTTCTTCCGGCGGAGATGGTCTTCTTGTTCCCGATTTACCCATTGAAGAGGCACAATTATTTATAAAAAGAGCTCACGAGCACAATTTACGCATGATATTTCTTATTTCCCCGCTGACTTTACCACAAAGAATGAAAAAGATTGAAAAAATGTCCGATGATTTTGTATATTGTGTTTCTATAACCGGGGTCACCGGAAAACGCAAGCAGCTGTTCGAAAGAATAAAACCGTATTTACAAACGGTTAGTGCAACAGTATCCAAACCTTTTGTGGTCGGATTCGGGGTGAGCAACCGGGATGATGCACGAAAGATTGCCGCACTCAGCGACGGCGTTGTTGTCGGGAGCGCAATAATAAATATTATAAAAGAAAATAAAAACGATGCAAATTTATTGAAAAATGTACGAAAATTTGTTTTGAATATTTATCGAGGTTTATCATATTATTAAGAGGTTTATATGTCCATCGAATCGTGGCGAAAAAAGATTGATAGAATCGACGACCAGATTTTAATTCTTCTTAATATTCGTGCTTCTTGCGCAATAGAAATTGGTAAGTTAAAGCGGTCACAAAATATTCCGGTATATTCACCCGAACGTGAAAAAGAGATACTGGACAGGCTTGTGGTTAACAGTCCCGGTCCAATGACGCAACATAGTATTAAAACACTTTTTGAGCGAATTATCGACGAATCCCGCCGTACGGAACGAATCACAATTGAAGGAAATGAATAGAAATATATTTTGAGGTAATGTTATGGTAATCGTTATGGAAGAAAACGCTACGGAAGAGCAAATTCAAACTGTTATTTCCAAGTTAGTTGATCTTGGTTATGATATACATAGGTCAACCGGTAAAACAAAAACTGTTCTGGGAGCAATCGGAGAAAAAAGGGATATTGATATTCGTGACCTTGAAATATTAGACGGTGTTCACGAAGTAATGCGTGTTACAGAACCTTATAAACTTGTAAGCAGGACACTCCAACCGGAAAATTCGGTTTATAATATAAATGGCATAGTAATAGGGGGCAATGAAATAATAGTAATTGCCGGACCCTGCGCTGTAGAAAGTGAAGAACAAATAGAAGCGATAGCCGAAGTCGTGAGCAGATATGGGGCAAAGATTTTGCGAGGCGGAGCTTTTAAACCCCGTACTTCACCGTACAGTTTTCAAGGTCACGGGGAAAAAGGCTTGAAAATGTTGAGAGAAGCCGCAGACCGGAATAATTTGTTGGTAGTTACCGAAATTATGGATTTTAGCCTGGTTTCCATGGTTTCCGAATATGCGGATATTCTCCAGATTGGGACAAGAAATATGCAGAATTTTGCCATGCTTAAGGAAGTTGGAAAAGTCCGAAAGCCGGTCTTTTTAAAAAGAGGAATGATGGCAACAATTGAGGAATGGCTGCTAAGTGCAGAATACATAATATCAGGCGGAAATACGGAAGTTATTCTGTGTGAAAGGGGAATCCGCACGTTTGAAACGTATACGAGGAATACTATGGATATCAGTGCAATTCCAATAGTGAAAAAGCTCAGTCACCTCCCGATTTTTACAGATCCCAGCCATGGAACAGGCAGGCGTGATAAAGTTATTCCGATGGCACGTGCAGCAGTTGCTGCGGGAGCAGACGGTTTGATGATTGAAGTCCATACAAATCCGGATAAAGCACTATCCGATGGAGCACAGTCATTAAAACCTGATCAATTTGAACAATTGATGAAAGAAACCAGGTTAATAGCAAAAGTCATCGGCAGAACTATAGCATAAAAACGTTCATTGTGCACCAAAAACGATGAGGTATTGACATCATGTTATTCAAAACCACTGTAATTATAGGATTGGGGATTATTGGGGGCTCATTAGCAGGCGCCTTAAAAAAATTCGGCGTTTCTGAACGTTTAATAGGCATTACACGATCGGATGCTTATAAGCGTGCCGCAAATATCGGGCTTATTGACATTGGATACCCTCTCGATAATCTCGGCTCTGTATTGAAGGATGTGGATTTAATTATTCTTGCTGTACCCATACGAAAAATCTGTGCCTTTATCCCTGAGATTATCCCAATTGTTAAACAGGGATGTATAATCACCGATGTTGGGAGCACCAAGCATGCTATTATCGCAGTGTCGAATACGTTCAGCAGAGAAGGCGTCTTTTTTATTGGCGGTCATCCGATGGCTGGTTCTGAAAAAACGGGCTTCGAGGCAGGAAGTGCAGAGTTGTTTCAAAACCGGCCATACGCCATTGTTAAAGGAGAAAATACTCCTGATGAAATTGTGACGAAAATAAGCGAAATGGTCACAAAAATTGGCGCTATTCCCATTCAATTGGATTCCAAAACACATGACCGTATCGTCGCAGGAATAAGTCATCTCCCGCAGATGCTTGCAATTGCATTGATGAATGTTATTGGTAAAGAAAACGACCAGGATAAAAGGTTTTTTCAGATGAGCGGTCCGGCATTTATAGAAATGACACGGATAGCGGGCAGCTCTTTTTCCGTATGGGAGGACATTATAATATCAAACCGTTTAAACGTTTCAAATATGCTCCAAAATTTAACTGCCGAATTAGAACGGCTGCAAAAATCTGTAGAAAAGCTGTCAACAAAGAAAGATTTTGAACAGGCTAACGCATATAGAAAACGGTTGCTTAACGGATAGAGGCGGAATATATGCTTGTTGTAATGTCACAATCTGCCGGTCAGGAAAATATCGATAACGTAATACAGACTATCAAACAAGCCGGACTCGTTCCACACTGTATTCCGGGTTCTATCCGTACGGCAATCGGTGTAACCGGTAATACAGGCGCAATCGATACCGAGCGATTTTCGACATTGCCCGACGTAATCCAGATTATACGGGTTACTGCGCCATATAAATTGGTCAGCAGGGAGACAAAACCGGATAATACATTAGTAAAGGTTGGTAATACTGTTTTTGGTGATAAACAAATACAAATTATAGCAGGCCCCTGCTCTGTAGAAAGCCGTGAACAGATGAAAAAATTGTCCGGACGTCTCCAGAAAGCAGGAGTGAAAATTTTACGTGGTGGAGTTTTCAAGCCGAGAACGTCGCCTTACGATTTTCAAGGTCTCGGAGAAAAAGGGCTCGAAATATTGGCGGAAGTACGCGAAAGCACAGGGATGCATTTTGTCACGGAAGTCGTGGATACGGAAAAACTGCCATTAGTTGCCCGTTATGCGGATATGCTGCAAATCGGCGCCAGAAATATGCACCATTATTCTCTTCTTCGTGCCGTAGGAAAAACAGGTAAATCGATTCTACTTAAGCGCGGCATATCGGCAACACTCGAAGAATTCCTAATGGCGGCTGAATATATTATGCTTGAAGGAAATTACAATATTGTTCTATGTGAGCGGGGAGTCAGGACATTTGCACAGCACACCCGTTTTACTCTTGATATCAGCATAATACCGACAATCAAGAAGCTGAGTCATCTTCCCATAATAGTCGATCCGAGTCATCCTGCCGGTATACGCAACAAAGTGATACCGCTTTCCTTAGGTGCTATAGGAGCCGGTGCCGACGGACTAATAGTAGAAGTTCACCCGGATCCCGAAAAAGCCCTTTCAGACGGGTCTCAATCATTGTATCCAAAGCAATTTGAACAGCTTATGAAAAAGCTCCATATCATTGCGCCGGCGCTTGATCGAAATATGTAATCGACCGGAATTTCATGAAGAAAATCGAAAAAATTGAACCCGGCGGATGTGCGAAAGGAAATATTAGTGTTCCGGGCGACAAATCCATTTCAATACGTGCTGTATTGTTATCCGCAATTGCGGAAGGAACAAGCCGAATCAGCGGCATAGGTCGAG